>NZ_JALHAT010000001.1:0-286093 GCF_022818885.1 Novosphingobium mangrovi
AGGCGGCTGCGGCACGTCGCGGTCCGTGGCCGCCGCAACATCGTCCTGCCCCCGAGCTGCGTAGCTGACCGTCGCGGTCATCGGCACCGCCACGATGGCGAGCGCGAAAAGACTGCGCGCCGCCAGCTTGCGCCAGGGGCCGGTTTCGGCCTGGTTGAGCGCCCGCAGGCGCTGGATGATCGGCTTGCCGCCGCGCCCGCCCGCCATAGGCGCCGCAAGCGCCAGCGGGGCATGCCCGGCAAACGAGGCGATGAGCTGGCCATAGCGGGCGCGCTCGGCCCGGTCGCGCCCAGCCATGACGCGGGCATCGCAGGCGGCTTCCTGGTCGCCGCGCAGCGCGCGCCACGAAGCCCAGGCCAGCGGATTGAACCAGTGCAGCGCGAAAAGCGGCTGCAGCGCCATGATCGCGATGAGGTCCCCCCCGGCGTGGTGCTCCAGTTCATGGGCAATCGCGAAGTCCGAGGTTTCGGAATCGGCCCTGGCGAGAAACCCGAAGGGCAGCGCGACCACCTTGTCGAAGACCCCGAAGGCCAGCGGCGCAGCCACCAGCGGGCTCTCGACAATGCGCACACGGCCTGCGGTCGCGACAGCATGTGCATCGGCGAGGACCTGGCGGCGCATCATCTGGTAGTTCCAGGTCCGCCAGACAAGGAATGCCAGCGCCCCTGTCAGCCACACCATGAGGAGCGCACTGGTCCACGGGATCTGCATCCAGGGCTCCGGCTCGGCGGGCACGGGCACAAGATCCACGACAGGCTCGGCGGCAAGGACGATCCCCGCCGTCTCGGGCGCAGCGGGAAGGGCCACCGAAGCCTCCCCGGCGCGCGCCGAGGTCTGCGCGACGCCGACTTCGAGCCCGGCCAGCCAGCGCGTGGGCGCCAGGGCGGCGGGCAAGGCCAGCGGCGGCATGACGAAGCGCAGCGCGGGCAGCAGCCACAAGGCATAGGCGGCCTGCGCACCAAAGCACCGCGCCACCGGGCGGCGAAGAAGCAGCACCAGCGCCATCAGCGCGCCGGTCATCACCAGCGTATCAAGCAACCATTCGGTCATGATTTCAACTCCTTGAGGAGAGCTTCGATCTCGGCAATGTCGGTATCGGTCAGCGCTTCGGCTTGCGCGAGCTGGGCGAACAGCGGCGCCGCCCTGCCCCCGAACAGACGGTCGACAAGGCGGCGGCTCTCGGTCCCGACATAGTCGGAGCGGGCCATGGCCGGGCTATAGAGGAAGCGCTTGCCATCGCGCGTGGTGCTGAGCGCCTGCTTGGTCACGAGCCGCGCGAGCAGGGTCTTGACCGTGGGCAGGCTCCACCCGCGCGCGGCGCAGACCTTCGCGCAGACATCCTGCGCGGACAGCGGAGCCTCCTCCCACAGGACTTCCATCACCGCATATTCGGCTTCGGAAATCCGCTCGCCGGGCTGGGCATTGGCTTGGGGCGTTGCAGCCACGTTTCACTCCATCGTTTACACACGTAATCGACTACGCCTGTAAACAATGAGCGTCAATCGCGCAGATGTCGTTCGCAGATGCCCGAATGCCGTTGGTCGAGCGCCAACGCTCCGCGAGCCCTTTACAGGCGGGAGCGTACCGCGTTGCCGACCTTGCGCATGCCCAGCGCCAGCACGATCAGGAACACGCCGCGCACCGCGAACGAGATCATCAGGATCACCGCCAGGAACGCGAGGCCCGTCGCGGGCGAGGAGAACAGCAGGATGAGGCCGAGCACGAGATCGAGCGCGCCCATGAACAGCCGCCAGCCCTTGTCGTGGCTGGCCTTGAGCGCCCAGGCGATCTGCAGGACACCCGCAATCGCAAGCCACGCCCCGATCGCCCAGACCAGCGACAGCGCGCCGACCACGGGATTGAACAGGGCAAAGAGGCCCGCAATCAGGGCGAGGACGCCGAGCGCGATTTCCACCCAGCGCCCGCGATGCGCCATCGAGGTGGAGCCCGCCGCAATCGCGGCGACACCATAAAGCAGAAGCGTGATGCCCACGATGATGCCTGTCGCCACCCCCGTCGCGATGGGGTTGGTGAGGATCAGCAGTCCCAGCACGAGCAGGAATATCCCGTAAGCCAGGATCCAGCCCCAGATCTTGCCCGGCGCATGGGCGAGCGCGGCCACGACCGGGTCCTTCTCGACATCAGGGGTGAGAGCGGGGTCGAGTTCTTCGCGCGGCATGGGCGTCTCCTTGGCGGGCTCACTGTTCGAAAATGTGCCCGCACCACAGGAGGCGGGACACTGGGGAAAACACTGAGACCGGCCCGGAAGTTGCCGCCAAGCGCGAGGAAGTCCTCTTTCGCAAACGATTTTTACAATCCGACCGGAGGAAGACGCAGGCCAGAACGCAAAAAGGCGGCGCTCCCATCGGGGAACGCCGCCTTTTTAACACCTCGCCTTCGGACCGGCCGAAGGCGCCGGGATCAGTACACGCGCTTCTTGGGCTTGATGTACTCGGCATCGTCGGTGAGCGTGTATTCGTGCACCGGACGGTAGTCGAGGCGAACCTCGCCGCCCTTGCCGCCCCATCCGTTGAACCAGGCTGCGGTGTGCTTCATCCACTCGGCATCGTTGCGATCGGGGAAGTCCTCGTGCGCGTGGGCGCCGCGGCTTTCCTCGCGCGCGTGGGCGCCGTGCAGGGTGACGGTGGCTGCACCGATCAGGTTGTCCAGCTCCATCGTCTCGACGAGGTCGGAGTTCCAGATCAGGCCGCGGTCCGAAACCTTGATGTCCTGCATCTTCTTGTAGGTCTCGGCCATGGCGGTCTTGCCTTCGGCCATGAGCTGCTCGGTGCGGAACACGGCGGCGTGGGCCGACATGTTCTGCTGCATCTCCTTGCGGATCTCGGCCGTGGGCGTGCTGCCGTCGGCGTAGCGGAAGTGGTCCAGACGGGTAAGCGCCAGGTCCGCCGAGTCCTTGGGAAGCTCGGGCTGCGCCGCGCCGGGCTTGACCATCTCCTTGAGGCGATGGCCGGTCGCGCGGCCGAAGACCACGAGGTCGGTCAGCGAGTTCGAGCCCAGACGGTTCGCGCCGTGGACCGACACGCAGGCCGCCTCACCCACCGCGAACAGACCCGGGACAACCGTTTCGGGGTTGCCGTCGGCGCCGATCGTCATGACCTCGCCGTGGTAGTTCGTGGGGATGCCGCCCATGTTGTAGTGGACGGTGGGAACGACCGGCAGCGGCTGACGAGTGAGGTCGACGCCCGCGAAGATCTTGCCCGACTCGGTGATACCCGGGAGGCGCTGTGCCAGCACCTTGGGATCGATGTGGTCGAGGTGCAGATAGATGTGGTCCTTGTTCGGGCCCACGCCGCGACCTTCGCGGATTTCCAGCGCCATCGAACGCGAAACGACGTCGCGCGAGGCGAGGTCCTTCGCGGACGGGGCGTAGCGCTCCATGAAGCGCTCACCCTCGGAGTTGGTGAGGTAACCGCCCTCGCCGCGCGCACCTTCGGTGATGAGCACGCCCGCACCGTAGATGCCGGTGGGGTGGAACTGCACGAACTCCATGTCCTGGAGCGGCAGACCTGCGCGCAGGACCATGCCAGCGCCGTCGCCGGTGCAGGTGTGCGCCGAGGTCGCGGTGAAGTAGCTGCGGCCATAACCGCCGGTCGCCAGCACCACGGCCTGCGAACGGAAACGGTGGATCGAGCCGTCATCGAGGCACAGCGCGATCACGCCGACGCACTTGCCACCGTCCATGATGAGGTCGATGGCGAAGTATTCGATGAAGAAGTCCGCCGCGTACTTCAGCGACTGCTGGTACAGCGTGTGCAGCATCGCGTGACCGGTACGGTCGGCCGCGGCGCAGGTGCGCTGCACCGGCGGGCCTTCGCCCATGTTCTGCATGTGGCCGCCGAAGGGGCGCTGATAGATCGTGCCGTCCTCGTTGCGGCTGAAGGGCATGCCGGCATGCTCCAGCTCGAGGATCGCGTCGGGCGCTTCACGCACCATGTACTCGATCGCGTCCTGGTCACCCAGCCAGTCCGACCCCTTGACGGTGTCGTACATGTGCCAGGTCCAGTGGTCGGGCGTGTTGTTCTTGAGGCTTGCCGCGATACCGCCCTGCGCCGCCACGGTGTGCGAACGGGTGGGGAAGACCTTGGTGATGCACGCGGTCTTCAGGCCGGCTTCGGCCGACCCCATCGTGGCGCGCAGACCCGAGCCACCGGCGCCGACGACGACGGTGTCATACATGTGGTCAATGATCTTGTAGGCGGAACCAGTCTTATCCTGGGTCATTCAATCAGGCTCCCAGCGCGAGGCGAAGGACGCACAGGACGCCAAAGGCGGCGCCTGCGAAAACGGCGATGTTGAGTGCGGCAAGGCACGCGAACTTGGTGCCGTGGTCGTGGACGTAGTCTTCCATCATGACCTGGACGCCGAGACGGGCGTGCCAGAAGGTCGAGACGATGAGCAGGCCCATGGCGACCGCGGGGACCGGCGCGGAGATCCAGTCGATGACCGTGACGTAGGACAGGTCGTCGAGCAGGAGGATCGAGGCGGCCAGCCAGATCATCAGGAAGAGATTGCCGACCGCGGTGAAGCGCTGGATCAGCCAGTGATGCGCGCCATGCTTGGCCGAGCCGAGGCCGCGCACGCGGCCGATGGAGGTTCCGTTACCCATGATGTCTACCCTATCTTCAGCGCAGCAGCAGGATCGCCCAGAAGGCGACGGTGAGAACGACGCCCAGCACGCTGGTCACCAACGACCAGGTGCGGTTGCCCTTCAGCTCGAAACCGGCGCCGATATCGAGGACGAAGTGGCGAAGGCCGCTCATCATGTGATTGAAAAAGGCCCAGCTGATGCCGACCAGGACGATGTAACCGATAGGCGACGTCATGCACTTGGCGAGCAGCGCATAGGCCTCCGGGCCGCTGGCCAGCGCGCCAAGCCACCACAGCAGCAGCGCGAGGCCGACAACCAGACCGTGCCCGCTCACGCGGTGCATGATCGAGACAAACATATGCGGACCCCAGCGCCAGATCTGGAGGTGCGGCGATAACGGACGGTTCTTGCTGCCAGCGGTGGCCATGTCCTTGCGAATCCCCTTGCCTGCGGCAGCCTAGGTACGCTGCCCTCGTGGAAGTCCCCCTTAGTCATTTCGCTGCAACGCGCAAGTTCCACAGTCACATCAGCGGGATTGGCGCGTGCAACTAGCCAAGTGCGGGCGCCGCGATTAAGGCGCGAGAGATGATGTTGCCCGCCCCCCGCGCGCCGTGCCGGCGCCTTCTATGGACGCCGCTTGCCGTGCTGGGCGCTGGCGCACTCGCGCTGGGTGCCCCGCACGCGTTTGCCCGTAGGGATGATGCGCCCGGCGCACGACTGGCGCAGGCCTGCGCGGGCCGGGATGGCTGGGCCGAACCCGCCCCGCCCGCCCGCATCGCCCCGGAAACCGGGATAAAGGCATGGTACGTCGGCACTTGCGGGATTACCGCACTGCTCCTCGATACAGGCGCTGGACTGGTGCTGATCGACAGCGGCGTCGCCGAGGCGGCCCCGCTTGTCCTTGGCAATATTCGCAAGCTCGGTTTCGATCCGCGCGAGGTGCGCTGGCTGCTCGGCTCGCACGAGCACCATGACCACGTCGGCGGCCATGGTGCAGTGCAACGCGCGACAGGCGCCAAAGTCGCCGCGCTCGCTGTCGCTGCGCGCAGTCTGACGCGCGGAAAAATCACTCTCGAGGATCCCCAGCGCGGCGCCGTTTCCGATTTCGCGCCCATCCGGGTGGACCGCGTCCTGGCGGACGGCGAGGGACTCGTGGTGGGCTCACTCGTCTTCACGCCCCACGCGACGCCCGCCCATACGCCCGGATCGACAAGCTGGACCATCGCCAGCCGCGCCCCCGGAGCGTCCGCAATGACGCTCGCCTACGCCGACAGCGCCACGACCGTTTCGGCCAAGGGCTATCGCTTCCATGAGCATCCCGAACGTGTGACCCAGGCCCGCGCAGGTTTCACGGCGATCGCCGCCCTGCCCTGCGACGTGCTCGTCACCCCGCATCCTTCGGCCAGCAACCTCTTTGCCCGCCTGTCGGGCAGCGAAGCGCTGATCGACCCGCAGGCCTGCGTGCGCTACGCAGCACGCGCCTCGGACTATCTCGACACACGCCTCTCCCAAGAGCGCGCGAACGACCACCAAGCAGAAGTACCCAAGTCATGAGCTGGAAGATTACCGCCTACGCCGACCGCGCCACCATCGAGCATGTCCTTGTCGCGCACGAGGACGCTTTCGACTGGGATCCCGAGATCGTCATTTCGGGCAGCGAGATCGCCGAGGACAAGCCCGACGACTGGCAGCTCGAAGCCTGGCTGGGCCACAAGCCGGGGAAGGCCGAGACCGAGGCCCTCGCCGCGCTGTTCCCGGGCGAGGCTCCCACCTTCGAGATCGAGGAACTGCCCGAGACCGACTGGCTGGTTTCCAGCCAGCAGGACCTGGAACCGATCCGCGCGGGCGCCTTCCACGTCCACACGCCCGAACATCCTGCCCTGGACGAAGGCGGCATCTTCGACTTCACCATCCCCGCCAGTCAGGCCTTCGGCACCGGACAGCACGCGACGACCGCCGGATGCCTCGCCATGCTCACCCACATGAAGCAGCGCGGCGTCATCGTGCGAAGCTGCGCGGACATCGGCACGGGCACCGGGCTCCTCGCCTTTGCCGCGCTGCGCCTGTGGCCCAATGCGCTGGCCATCGCGAGCGACATCGACGCGGTCTGCCCGGCCGTCGTGGAAGCCAACGCGCGCACCAACGGCATTGCCATGGGCGAAGGCAATGGCGAGCTCATCATGACCGTCGCGGCGGGCATGGACCACCCCCTGCTCCACGCGCGCGGGCCCTACGACCTCGTCCTGGCGAACATCCTCGCCGGACCGCTGGTCGAACTCGCCCCCGATTTCGCCGATGCGCTGGTACCGGGCGGACACCTCGTCCTTGCAGGCCTTCTGGAAACGCAGGAGCCCGCCGTGCGCCGCGCCTGCCGCCTCGCTGGGCTGCGCCTTGCGGGCCGCATGGTGAACGGGGACTGGTCGATCCTCTGGCTGCGCAAGCGTCGCCGCTGGCGGGCAAGCTGAGCACAGGGACGAAGGAGATATATCAAGGGGACATCACCCCTTGACCCCGAACCGGGCAACCTCACCTTTCTCAGCCAGAACGGCGCGGGGAAGGTGAGGTCACAAATTCTGGGAGCCCGAGGGCGATGGCCCTCGGAATCATTATCTTTAAGCTTCTTGTCCGACGGGCCGGCGCGCTTCAGCTCAGGTCACGATCTCCAGTTCAAGACGCCGGGCCGCGCGGCCATAGCGCGTCAGGATCTTCTCCGCACCGGGATCGAGCACCCTGTCGAACGCCACACCCACGCGATCGGCCACGCTCCAGCGCACCCGTGCCTCGATCATCCCCACACCCTCGAGCGCGAAAGCCAGTTTCTGGCCGCACGCCAGTTCACCGCATTCCACGACGAACTGGCAGCCCGCCGACGAAACATGCCGGGCTACCACGCTGGGATGGTCGCATACGTCCCGCATCTGCATGATGCCCTCCTCCGCTGCGCCGCTTCTCCTGCGCAAGAGGCTAATTAATAAATCTTAACGCCTCGTAAACTTTCGTAAACCGCGAATTTATGGGGATATTAGCAAGAAACCGCGATTCCTCGGTAGAATACATAATTTGCAATTAACCTTTGCAAGTTAATTAATGTTAACGCATTCTGGCAAGAATAGACGCTGTCAGGGGGGTTGGTGCTGACAATCGAGAGAGGCCAACCATGGAACATGACGAGAAACAGCGGCCCGATTCTGTAATTGGGCCCCTAGGGGAAAAACTAGAGAGGGCAACACTACCGCCCGCAAATACTTCGCGATGGGTCGTACGCCGCAAGGCTGAAGTTGTCGCAGCCGTCAATGGCGGTCTGCTTACGATAACAGAAGCTTGCGAACGCTATGGGCTTACGCTCGAAGAACTTGCCTCATGGCAACGCTCCGTCGAACGTGAGGGCATGGCGGGGCTTCGAGCCACGCGCGTTCAGCATTACAGGCAAATGCATGAGCGGCAGGGACGCAAGTCCTGACAGATGACACGCCGCGGCCCGCTGGGCGATACGGGCCGGGCCTTGGGGAATCTCCTGTGAAGACGGGCTGACGCTTGCGGGCGCCAGCCCGTTTTCATATTGCCTCTCAGCCCGCCTCGGCGACGATTCTGGCCCAGGCCGCTTCGTCGATCACCGCGATCCCGAGCTCTGCAGCCTTCTTGAGCTTCGAACCTGCGCCCGGCCCTGCGACGATCAGGTCCGTCTTGGCCGAAACCGAGCCCGCCGCCTTGGCGCCAAGCCGTTCGGCCTGCGCCTTGGCCTCATCCCGGCTCATCGTCTCCAGCTTGCCGGTGAAGACCACGGTCTTGCCCGCCACTTCGCTCTCCACGCTTTCGACCACGAACGGCGGCGGCGTCACTTCGGACAGAAGATCGTCCCAGACCGCACGGTTGTGCTCCTCGTGGAAAAAGTCGCCCAGCGCGCCCACGACCACCGGCCCCACACCGTCGATCGAGATGAGTTCGGCGTAAGCCTCGCTCGCCTCGGCGGCGGCCTCCTCGCCGTCCTTGACGTGAGCCTTCTCGGCGATCTCGCGAAGGGCAGGAAGTGTCTCGAAACGCTTGAGAAGATCGCGCGCGGTCACGGTGCCGATATGACGGATACCCAGCCCGAACAGCAGGCGCGCGGCATCGGGGGCCCGGCGGTTTTCCACCGCTGCCAACAGGTTGTCCACAGACTTGTCCTTCCAGCCATCGAGGGCAAGGATATCGTCCCTGCGCTGGCGCAGGCGGAAGATGTCGGCCGGGCTTTCCAGCCACCCCTTGGCGAAGAACTCGTCGATGGTCTTTTCACCCAGGCCATCGATGTCGAGCGCGCCGCGGCTGACGAAGTGCTTGAGGCGCTCGGTGCGCTGGGCCGGACAGATCAGGCCGCCCGTGCAGCGCACGTCGACTTCGTCCTCTTCGGCCACCGCTTCCGAACCGCACTCGGGGCAGTGATCGGGGAACACGAAGGGATCGCGCGCTTCCTCGCGGCTGCGGTTCTCCACCACCTGCGGGATCACGTCGCCCGCGCGCTGGATCACCACCCGGTCACCCGGACGCACGCCCAGACGCTCGATCTCGTCGCGGTTGTGGAGCGTGACATTGGTAACCGTGACACCGCCTACCAGCACCGGCTGCAGGCGTCCGACCGGGGTCAGCTTGCCGGTGCGCCCGACCTGGATCTCGATCTTCTCCAATGTCGTCTCGGCCTGTTCGGCGGGGAATTTGTGCGCGAGCGCCCAGCGCGGCGCCTTGGCAACGAAGCCGAGGCGCTGCTGCAGGTCGAGCCGGTCGATCTTGTAGACCACGCCGTCGATCTCGAAATCGAGGTTCGCACGCCCATCGCGGATCGCGCGGTAGGCCGCCAGCAGCTCCTCCAGACTCTCGCAGCGGCGGAACTGGGGCGAGACCGGCAGCCCCCAGGATTCGATCCGGCGAATGACCTCGTGCTGGGTCTCCCCCGGCACCGCGCTCGCCGCGCCCCAACCATGCGCCCAGAAGCGCAACGGGCGCTTGGCGGTAACTTTCGCGTCCTTCTGGCGCAGCGAGCCAGCGGCCGCGTTGCGCGGATTGGCGAACTGGCGCACCTTGGCCTCGTCGAGCGGTTCGCCCTTGCGCTCCGCTTCCGCGCGGGCCTCCTCCATCAGCGCTTCGTTGAGCGCGAGGAAGGCGGCCTTTTCCATGTAGACTTCGCCGCGCACCTCGAAGACTTCGGGGATGCCTTCGCCGGTCAGTTCCTGCACGATGTCGGGGATGTGCGCGACGTTGGGGGTCACGTCCTCGCCCACCTGCCCGTCGCCTCGGGTCGCGGCGCGCACCAGCTTGCCCTTCTCGTAGCGCAGCGAGCAGGAGAGCCCGTCGATCTTGTCCTCGGCGGTGACCGCGAGCGGTTCCTCGGCCGAGAGCGAGAGGAAGCGGCGCACGCGCGCCAGAAACTCGGCCACTTCCTCATCGGAAAAGGCGTTGTCGAGGCTCATCATGCGCACTTCGTGCGTGACCTTGCCGAGCGGCGAGGCGGCGACTTCGTGGCCGACCGCGCTCGACGGGCTATCGGGGCGCTTCAGGTGGGGAAACGCCTCTTCCAGCTCGGCGTTGCGGCGCACCAGCGCGTCGTACTCCGCGTCCGAGATCTCGGGCGCGTCCTCGGCGTGGTACTTGCGGTTGGCGCGCTTGATCTGGCGCGCGAGCCGCATCAGTTCGTTGGCGGCGTCGGCTTCGGCGAGAAAATCGGGTGCGGATTCGGAACTCATGGCCCCGCTATGGCGCAAAGCGCACCAAAACGGGAGCCTGCATTGCCGTCCTGCCCCCGGCTTTTGCCACCCGATATCAGTGGTAGATGATCTGCGCCCGGCGCATCACGACGTCGGGCATCGCGCCATCGCCCCGCCTGAGGATGATCCGCCAGGACTTTCCGTCTTCGCCTGTCGGACGGAACATGGCTTCGGCGTCATAGCCGCCTCTCGCCAGGACCTCGTCCGGCACGTGCCGCAAGTGCCAGCCGAAGTTCACATCATGCTCGTAATGCCCCAACTCGATCCGGAACAGCGCATCGAGCGGCACCTGCGCCAGAGCCGTACGCGGCCTGCCGCACACGGCATCCTCCTCAGGCTCACACGTAATGCCAAAGGGAAGCTTTCCAGGCGCGACGGCGGCGCGCATGGCCGCAACGAGCGCCCGATAGCCCGCCAGTGTCTGGGGCTTGCGCAGCGATACATAGCCTGCCTGCGCATTGCAGACCTGTGTATCCGCGCCAGTCTCTGGCAAACGTACCGCCGCGATCTCGAAGGCACGCGGTGCCTTGATCGCAAGCCGGGTCTGCGCTCCGGCCTTGTCCTCCCCGGGCCGACCGCCCTCGAGCCGTACGAGGTAGTCGGTGCGCCGGCACACATCGGGCGCGGCCGCGCGCGCTGGCCCCCTATAGACCGCATTTAAGGCAATCGTCGGTGAAAACAGGCGCTGCACCGAGCCCTCTACAACTTTGGCGGCGAGATCGGGCGGGAGCAGGCGCGCCTTCAGGGCCATTGCATCCTGGCCTTCCACCTCGCCCAGTGTGATCGTGGAAGGCGCACTGGCGCCGACCAACAAGGTCGCACAGGCCAGTCCGGTCAGCCTTCGCAGCATGGTCTTCTCCTTCTGTCCAATTGGATTGGTAGCAGACGGAAATGGCGACAGCCAAGCAGGATTGCCGGTCTGCAAGGCGCGGCAGTTCAGCCCAGCGCGTGGCCCAGCGTCAGGATCGTGCGCGCGTGGCGCTGGGCAATCGCCATACGGTCCGCGCCGTAGCCACCGCCGAGTGTGCTGGCCACAGCGATACCGCGCGCCCGCGCCTCGCCCGCAACCATGCGATCGCGCGCCTCCAGCCCCTCGTCCGACAGCGCAAGACGGCCCAGCTTGTCGTCCACATGGGCATCGACGCCTGCCTGGAGAAGGATGAGGTCGGGCGCGAAATAATCGAGCACCTGCGGGAATGCGCCCGCCAGCGCCTCCAGATAGTCCGCATCGCCCAGGCCATCGGCAAGGCCAATATCGAGCGAGGACCGCGCCTTGCGCGAGGGAAAGTTCTTCTCCGCGTGAAGCGACAGCGTGAAGATATCCCCCCGTCCGGCCGTCAGCGCGGCGGTGCCATCCCCCTGATGCACGTCGAGATCGAGGATAAGGATGCAGGAGACCTCGCCCTCCTCGATCAGCCGGTTGGCCGCCAGAGCCAGATCGTTGAACACGCAGTACCCCGCGCCAGTGTCAGCCAGCGCATGGTGACTGCCGCCCGCGCTGTTGGCGGCGTATCCGTGGGCGAGCGCGAGCCGGGCCGCGAGCCATGTGCCTCCCGGCGAAAGCTGCGAGCGGCGCGAGATCCGCGCGTCGATGGCAAAACCGATCCGGCGCTGCTTGGCGGGCGGCACACGGCAGGTGAGGACCTCGTCAACATAGGCCGGGTCATGGATAGCTTCGAGCCACTCAGGCGGCATGACCTCGGGTTCGTGGACCGTCATCGCCGCCCCGCTCTCACCCAGCGCGCGCATGACGAGCGCGTACTTGTCATGCGGGAAGGTTCCGGCACGGGCGGTTTCCACCGCATAATCGGGGTGATGGACGATGTGCAGCATCCCCCTGCCGTTAACCGGGCGCACCGCTGCGGTCGAGCCCCCGAGGCCGCAACGCGTCGCATCGTGGCTCGGCCTCAGGCCTTACGCTCCCATCCACACGACAGGGTTGGAGGCGCACAGGACAACGGAGTTCAGGGCCACGAGTTCCAGATCACGCGCGCCGCTTTCATCTCCGAACCAGCGCAGGAAGCGGGAGAAGTTCCAGGTCCCCAACACGCCCGCCAGGATCGTCCAGGCGAGGATCGCCACCCCGAACGGGGTCATGAAGAAGGCACTGAAACCCGACAGGGCAAGCCCCACGAGGAGGAGGAGCATCCACACCGCGCAGCCAAAGGAACTGAGCCCCCAGGCCAGCGCGACAAAGGGAAAGGCAAGTGTTGCCCCAAACGCACCCAGTTCCGCGCGGGTGGGGCGGCGCATCAGGCGCCCTGAAGCAGCCGGTCGGCCTGCGCGCGCGCTTCCTCGGTGACTTGTGCGCCCGAGAGCATGCGCGCGATCTCTTCCTTGCGCTCGGCCTCGCTGAGTGGGGCGACCGAGGTCTTGGTCACCGTCCCGCGCGAGGACTTGGAGATCATGTAGTGGCGGTTGCCGCGCGCGGCGACCTGCGGGCTATGCGTGACGGCCAGAAGCTGCCCATTCGAGGCGAGGCGCGCGAGGCGCTCACCAATGGCATCGGCCACCGCGCCGCCCACGCCCCGGTCGATCTCGTCGAAGATCACCGTGGCGGCCCCGCCCTCTTCGGCCAGCGCAACCTTGAGCGAGAGGATGAAGCGCGACAATTCGCCGCCCGAGGCAATCTTGGCCAGCGGCGCGAATTCGGCGCCCGGGTTGGTCGAGATGAGAAATTCCACCCCGTCCATACCGCTCGCGTTCCAGCGCGCCTCGGGCAGCTTGACGACCGAGGTCTGGAAGCGCGCGGCGTCGAGCTTGAGCGGGGCGAGCTCGGCCGCCACGGCCTTGTCGAGCCGCCGTGCGGCCGAACGGCGCAGATCATGGCGCTTGCTCGCCTTGTCGCGGTAGTCGAGCGCGGCCTTCTGCGCGGCGGCCTCCAGCTTCGCGATATGCTCGCTCCCGCCCTCGATCGCGTCGAGCGCGGCGCGCATTGTCGCCATCTTGCCGGGCAGGTCATCGACGGCACAGGAATGCTTGCGGGCCTGCGCGCGCAAGTCGAACAGGCGTGTCTCGATGCGGTCGAGCTCGGCCGGATCGAAGGCCAGCGCCTGCGCGGCCTCTTCCAGCTTGGCCTCGCTCTCGCCCGCCTCGATCACCGCGCGGTCGAGCGCGTCAAGCGCTTCGGCCAGAAGGGCGTGTTCGGGGGCGATGCGGTCGAGCCGCCGTGCAGCCCCGCGCAGCGCGGCGAGCGGCGAATCGTTGCCGTCCCACAGGAAGCGCAGGCCCTCCAGGTCCTCGGACAGGCGCTCGCCCTTCTGCATGTCGGCGCGGGCCAGCGCGAGGGTTTCCTCCTCGCCCTCTTCGGGCGACAGCGCCTCCAGTTCGGCCAGATGGGCCGTCAGCAATTCCTCGTCCTCGGCCGCGCGGGCGACTTCCTCGCGCGCGAGGTCGAGCGCGTCCTGTGCGCGCCGCCAGGTCTTGAAGGCGGCTTCGAGCCCGGCGAGATCGCCGCCGGCAAAACGGTCGAGCAGATCGCGGTGGCCCTTGGCGTTGACGAGGCCGCGGTCATCGTGCTGGCCATGGATCTCGACCAGGGCCGGGCCGATTTCGCGCAGGAGAGCGACGCTGACAGGCTGGTCGTTGAGCCAGGCGCGCGAGCCGCCGTCGGCCTTGAGCTGCCGGCGCAGGATGAGCGGTTCGCCCGGCTCCACCTCGATGGCCGCTCCCTCAAGAGCTGCCTCCAGGACAGCGGGCAATGCGGCAAACTCGAACGTCGCCGTCACGCTGGCCCGTGCCTCGCCCGCGCGGACGAGGCCGGTATCGGCGCGGTTGCCGATAACGAGCCCCAGCGCGTCGAGCAGGATCGACTTGCCGGCACCGGTTTCACCGGTCAGCACACCAAGGCCACGGGCAAAATCGAGGTCGAGCGCCTCGATCAGGACGATGTTGCGGATGGAGAGACGAGTCAGCATGTTCGCGAATCGTTCTACCGTACGAATTCGCTTTCGTCACCCGGCTTTACGCCTGTTAACGCGCTGTCGGTGGGCGCTGGCGCCCCGCTCTGTTCCGTTGCCCTGTTCCGGTGCGACCCGAAGGGCGGATGCGTCAGGCGAGCAGATGGAGCCCGGCGGCGATCCCCAGTGCCCAGACACCAAGGACAAGAGCACACAGGGCCTCGATTTCCCAGCAGCGACCCGGGGCTTCGAAATTGTGCGGAGCAGCCATCTTAGCGAACTTTCCTGAAGCGATTCGGCGCATCTGTCGCGCCGTTGCCCGCCTCTTATAACTCAACCTATAAAGTAGACATAGTGAATTTTTGGCAATCGCAAAGAGCGCGCCGCACAGCTTCAGCGCCTACGAAAAGCCCCCCGCAGCGCGAAGCTGCGGAGGGCTTGAAAACCGTTCGTCTGGCTCGTTCGCTCAGGCCGCGATGAAGTCGGGCGCGTTCTTGTCCATCAGCTTGTAGGCGCGCTCGTACCACTTGGAATTGGGGTAGTTGTTCTCAAGCACGGCGGCAGCCTTCTGGGCTTCCTCGGGAACACCAAGCGAAAGGTAGCACTCGACCAGGCGGAACAGCGCTTCGGGCGCGTGGCTGGTGGTCTGGAAATTGTCGACCACGGCGCGGAAGCGCAGCGTGGCGGCCAGCCACTTGCCGCGCTGCTGGTAGTTGCGCCCGACGGTCATTTCCTTGCCGGCCAGGTGATCGTTGACCAGGTCCAGCTTGAGGCGCGCGTCGGCCGCGTACTGCGTGGTCGGATAGCGGCGGATGATGTCGGTGAGCGCGGCCTTGGCCTGCTCGGTCGTCTTCTGGTCGCGCGTCACGTCGCTGATCTGCTCGTAGTAGCACATCGAGATCAGGTAGTAGGCGTAAGGCGCATCCTTGTTGCCCGGGTGGATCGAGAGGAAGCGCTGCGCCGACTGGATCGCCTTGTTGTAGTCACGTGCGGCGTAATAGCTGAACGCGCTCATCAGCTGTGCGCGGCGCGCCCAGGGCGAATAAGGGTGCTGGCGCTCGACCTCGTCGAAGAGCGCTGCGGCCTGCTTGGTGCGGCCGGTATCGAGACGCTCGCGCGCGGCGGCGTAGAGCGTGTCGACGTCGCGCGCGACGTAGGCGGTATCCTTGGCGCCGCCCGAACCGCCACCGCAGCCGGCCGTGAGGACAAGGGCGCCGCATGCAGCGGCCAGGACAACGGGTTTGAGGCGCGAACGTTCGAACATGGCGCGTCTATAACCAGCGCGCGGCTGAACGCCAAGTGAAGTTGCGCACTGTTTTTCCACCCGCCGCTTCTGCCCCCTGCCCCGGCACCCAACGATGCAAGCGGGCAACGCCAAGGACTTAGGGTGAAAACTTCGGCAGATGCGCCTTGCCTGCCCACCATTGCCTGCCATAGTGGCCCGCAATGGCCGGCAGCAACGAACTCTATTCCCCCGTCATGTCCGACGCCCTGGTCATCCTGGGCGCCGCGGGCATCGTCATCCCCGTCTTCAACCGCTTCAAGATCACGCCCGTGATCGGGTTCATCCTGGTGGGCCTGCTGGTGGGCCCCTTCGGGCTCGGCCGGCACGTCTTCGAGCATCCGTGGCTGACCCATATCAGCATCACGGACCCCGGCGGGCTCGACATCTTTGCCGAGTTCGGGATCATCCTCCTCCTCTTCTCGATCGGCCTGGAACTCTCGTTCGGACGCCTGTGGGACATGCGCCGGATGGTCTTTGGCCTGGGCATGATGGAACTGGTGGTGATCGGCAGCGCGCTGACCTTCATCCTTGCCGCCATCGGCCAGGCCTTTGCCGGCGCGGTGGCGCTGGGCCTCGCCCTCTCGCTGTCCTCGACCGCGCTCGTGCTCAAGATCACCAACGCGGCAACGCCCGTGGGGCGCGCGGCCCTTGCCATGCTGCTGTTCGAGGACATCGCGCTTGTCCCCATCATCTTCCTTCTGGGCGCCCTTGCCCCGCACGCGTCCGCCGACGGGATGGGCAATCTCATCCACACGCTGCTGTGGGGCGCGGCGGTCATCGCCGGGCTGCTGGTCTTCGGGCGCTACCTCCTGCCCCCGCTCTTCGCGCAGGCCGCGCGCACCAAGAGCCCCGAGCTGTTCCTCGCCGCCTCGATGCTGGTGGTCATTCTCGCCTCGCTGCTGACGGCTGCGGTCGGCCTCTCGCCCATCGTCGGCTCACTGATCGCGGGTCTCCTCATCGCCGAGACCGAGTACCACTCCGAGGTCGAGCAGATCATGGAGCCCTTCAAGGGCCTCGCGCTCGGTGTCTTCCTCATCACCATCGGCATGAGCATCGACCTGCTGGTGGTCTGGGAATACCTCTATTCGATCCTCGTCGCGACGGTCGGCGTGATCCTTCTCAAGGCGGTCGTCACGGGCGTCCTGCTGCGTCTCATGGGCGCACGGCGCGGCACCGCGACCGAGACCGGCATTCTCATGTCGAGCCCCTCGGAGACCACCCTGATCGTGCTCTCGGCCGCCGCCACGGCGCAGCTCATCCAGCCCGGCACCAACCAGTTCTGGCAGATCGTGACCGCCATCGGCCTCACCGTCACGCCGCTGCTCTCGATGTTCGGCAAGATCGCCGCGCGCCGGGTCGATCAGGTCGAGGCCCCCCACCACCCCGCCGAGGCCGAGGACAAGCCGAGCACGATCATCATCGGCTTTGGCCGCGTGGGCAAGCTGGTCGCCGACATGCTGACCCGCCACGACCGGCCCTACATCGCGATCGACACCGACACCGACTTCATCGCCGAAGGGCGTACGCAAGGCTACAACGTCGCCTTCGGCGATGCCGCGCGCGGCGATGCGATGGAGCGCCTGGGCGCCGAGAACGCGGCCGCGGTCATCCTCACCATGGACGTCCCCGTGACCGCGCAGCGCATCGTGCGCAAGCTGCGCCAGCAGTACCCCGACCTGCCGATCATTGCCCGTGCGCGCGATGCCGAGCACGCCGCCCTGCTCTACCGCGCCGGGGCCACCCACGCCGTGCCCGAGACGCTGGAAAGCTCGCTCCAGCTGTCCGAGGCGGTGCTGGTCGAAACCGGCGTACCGATGGGCCCGGTCATCGCCTCGATCCATGAAAAGCGCGACACCTTGCGCGAACAGATCATGGAACAGGGCGGCCTTGCGGAAAAGCCCGCGCTGCGCTCGGGCGTCCTCACCAAGGACCGCGAGACACCGGGAGCCGCGCGATGAGCGTCGAAGTCCGCCCTGCGCGGCGCAGCGATCTCGAAGCGATCCTCGCCCTCGAGGAGGCCACCTTTCCCGAGGAAACCTACGGCGAGATCGCGCTGCGCCAGTTCATCGACCTGTTTCCCTCCCGCTTCCTCGTAGCCGAGAGCGCGAACACGGTTGCCGGCTATGCGCTGGGCGGCATCGACGATGGAGGCGAAGGCTGGCTGCTCTCGCTGGGCGTCAGCCCGGCCTTTCAGGGCCAGGGTATCGGGACGCGTCTGCTTGGCGCGGTGCTGGCCGCGCTGGACGATGCCCCCGTGATCCGCCTGACAGTCCTGCCGGGCAACGACCACGCTGTCGCGCTCTATGAAAAGAATGGATTTTCGACCGAGGCCTTGCGCCCGGACTACTATGGCCCCGGGCAGGATCGCCTGGTCATGGTGCGCACCCGCTGACAGTCACTTGTGCGCCGCGCTCGCTGTCCGAGCGCCCCGGCCCCCTCGCGTCTTGCCGCGCAGATAGGGGCCCGTGCCTGGATCAACAGGCTTGATTCGCGTTAACCAGATGCGCCCCGTCAGTTGGTCTCGATGCGAATGCAGGCATGGAAGGCGCCGTCATCCTCGTCCTGCCGGTGCCAGACCTCGACAACTTCGAGGTGGAGCAACTCCGCGTCGATCTCGAGCGCGAGGAATTCCCCCTTGTGCGGCAGAAAGTCGAACTCGGTCGCAAACAGCGGCTCCTCGTCATCCTCATCCGCAAAAACATCGACAAACGGCATGCAGAAACCTCCCGAACGTAAAGCCTAAGTGAAAGTTCCTATATCATTTTGCATAATGAAATAAATTCCTATTTCGATTTGGAGATTGCCCCGAATAGGTACAAACAACACTTTATTACTTGTGTGACTCAAACACAGACCAGCCAGTCGCCTGGACCAGTTTCTCCAGTGCGGCTTGCCCGAGATGCGAATTCCCGCTGGCGTTGAGCCCCGGCGACCAGACCGCGATGCTCGCGCGCCCGGGCGCCACGCACAGGATGCCCCCACCCACTCCCGACTTGCCCGGAAGGCCGATGCGGTAGGCGAAATCCCCCGAATTGTCGTAGTGCCCACAGGACATCATCAGCGCGTTGATACGTCGCGCGCGGCGCGCCGTAACGATCCGGCGCCCTTCGACCTGCCCCGAATCCATCAGGTAGCGCCCGGCCATCGCGAGCTGCCGACAGGACATGGAAAGCGCGCAGAAATGGAAATAGGTCCCCAGCACCTTGGCAACCTCGCCCTGGATATTGCCAAAGGCGCGCATGTAGTTGCCAAGCGCCATGTTGGTAAAACCGGTTTCCTCTTCGGCCCGCGCCACAGCACTGTCGATCATGATCGTCTCGTCGCCTGCAAGTTCACGCACGAAGCGCAGCATCTGCCCGATCGCCTCGCGCGGCTCGAGATGTCCGAGCAGCACGTCCGTCACCACGATGGCGCCCGCATTGATGAAGGGATTGCGCGGTATGCCCCGCTCGCGTTCCAGCTGGACGATGGAATTGAAGGCGGACCCCGAAGGCTCGCGCCCCACCCGGCTCCAGAGCTGATCGCCCACCGTTCCGAGCGCCAGAGTGAGAGCGAAGACCTTGGATATCGACTGGATCGAGAACGGTTCATGCGCATCGCCCGCCGTGTGCACCGACCCATCTTCCAGAACCACCGCGATCCCGAACTTGCTGTCCGACACTCCGGCCAGTGGCGGGATGTAGTCCGCCACCTGCCCGCGTTCCCGGCGGGTCGCCATGTCGGCGGCAATCTCTTCGACCAGCTGCGTGATATCCATGGCAAAAATCGTCGCACAGGCCGCGCCGGGCCGCCAGCGCTAATCGCAACGCATCCCCCCGGCCGGGAGGCTAGAGCGCCAGTCCCGGGCCACGCCCGCCGAGCCTCCCCCTGCCGCGCAGGTAGCGCGTGAGAGGCACTTCCACGTGCCGGTGGAAGGCCAGGCTGACAAGCGGGACGAGCACCACCATCAGCGCCACCATCACCACCAGCCCGGCCACGCTCTGGGTCAGACCCGCCGCTTTCCAGGCCTTGCTCACGAACTGGAGCACAAAGACGTGCACGAGGTAGATCGCGTAGGAAGCATCGCCCTGGCGATGCAGCCAGGCGACCCGCAGCGTAATCCCACGCCGCTCAAGCGCCACGGCACCCAGCACGACAAGCCCGGCCAGCATCGCCCCCCACAGATCGGGATGGGGCAACCCGGATGGAACGTAGAGCACCTCGAGCGCGCAGAGCCCCGCCGCGCCAGCCAGCATGGCGCCACCAGCCAAAGCCGCGGGCAATCCCGAGGTCGGAAGGCTCCGCGCGAGCAGCATCCCGAGAGCAAAGGCCAGCACGCAGTCAGCCCCCCAGTACCCCGCCAAACCTCCCGCCCCGGACACCTGCGCCACCCACAACAGCCCCAACGCGCCGCACGCAAGCGCCACGCGTCCACGGCGCGGCGCCAGCAGGCAAAGCGCGAAGAGCAGGTAGAAGGCCATTTCATAGTTGAGCGTCCACCCGACCACCAGGATCGGCCGACGCACGGAGCCCAGCTCGGTAAAATCGGGAAGGAAGAAGAGCGCGGCAAGAAGCGCATCGGGCGTGATGCCCCCCCGGTCAAACAGCCGATATCCCACCGCAATGCCAAGTGCAGCAAGCCCGGTCAGCAGCCAGTAGATCGGCACGATCCGGACGATCCGCTGGACCAGAAACGCCCCCGGGGATGGCCCCTGCCGGTCACTGCGCGTCACCACCAGAAAGGCCGAGAGCACGAAGAAGATATCCACCCCCCGCGCGCCCAGCGCCGGAAGCTCCGGCACCCGTCCCGAGGCTGTGTAATGCGCAAGGTTGTTCGCAATATGATGCGCTACAACCATGTACGCAGCCACGGCGCGCAGCGCCTGTACATTGACCAGGACAGGGCCCGCAGATCCCGGCATCGATGTCTCGCTTCAGGATGCGGCGGAAATGCCGCGCCCGACAAGTCTACCTCGCCGTGCGCTTAAGTAGGGAGCGCAACCGGCTCCATAGTGGAGCCAAGACCGGGGGATCGATCTGAGGATGACAAGAATGAAGTAAAGACGGAGGTTCCGAGGGCCATCGCCCTCGGGCTCCCCGAAAGGGCGACCTGACCTTTCGCGCGCCACCTTGGCGCAAGGAAGGTGAGGTCGACGGTTCTGGGGTCAAGGGGTGATGACCCCTTGAAAACCCTTTCTTCCACCTTGTTCCTACCCACAACGAAAAACGCCCGAGGGCTAAGCCCCCGGGCGTCTATCCTGGTTCCTCACCACAGGACGCGGCGAAAGAACGATCAGCCGGCGAGCGCGGCCTTTACCGCGGCAATCGCCTCGGCGCCCTTGGAGCCGTCCGGGCCACCGCCCTGCGCCATGTCGGGACGGCCACCGCCGCCCTTGCCGCCCATCGCGGCGACACCGGCGCGCACCAGGTCCACGGCTGAGGCCTTGTCCTTGAGGTCATCGGTGACGGCGACCGCAATGGCGCCCTTGCCCTCGTTCACCGCGACAATCGCCGCGACGCCCGAGCCGATGCGCTGCTTGGCCTGATCGAGCAGGCCGCGCAGTTCCTTGGGGTCGAGCCCCTCGAGCACCTGGCCGGAGAAGGTGATGCCGCCGACGTCCTCGTCGGCCGGGCCCGAAGCCGCACCGCCGCCGCCAAGGGCCAGCGCCTTCTTGGCTTCGGCAAGCTCACGTTCCAGCTTCTTGCGCTCGTCGAGCAGAGCGACGACGCGCTCGGTCACTTCGTCGGGCGTCGTGCGCAGCGCCGAGGCTGCGGCCTTGAGCGCTTCCTCGCGGGCGACGAGCCACTGGCGCGCGCCCTCTCCGGTCAGCGCCTCGATACGGCGCACGCCCGAAGAGACGGCGCTTTCCGAAACGATGCGGAAGAGGCCGATGTCGCCGGTCGCGTTGACGTGGGTGCCCCCGCACAGCTCGACCGAGTAGGAACGCTTGCCATCGGTGCGGCCCATCGAGAGGACGCGCACTTCATCGCCGTACTTCTCGCCGAAGAGCGCCATGGCGCCCGCCTCGATGGCATCGTCCGGGGTCATCAGACGCGTCATCACGCCCTCGTTCGCGCGGATTTCCGCGTTCACTTCGGCCTCGATCGCCGCGATATCCTCATCGGAAAGCGCCTTGGGGTGCGCGAAGTCGAAGCGCAGGCGGTCGGGCGAAACCATCGAGCCCTTCTGGGTGACGTGATCGCCCAGACGGTCGCGCAGAGCCTGGTGGACAAGGTGCGTGGCCGAGTGGTTGGCGCGGATCGCGTCGCGGCGCGCGACATCGACCGACATCAGCACCGAATCGCCCAGCTTGATCGCACCAGCCTCCACCGTACCCGACATCGCGTGGAGGCGGCCGAGGGGCTTTGCGGTATCCTCGATGGTGATCGCAAGATCGCTGCCCGGAAGCGCGCCGGTGATCGTGCCCGCATCGCCGACCTGGCCACCCGATTCGCCGTAGAACGGGGTCTGGTTGGTCAGCACGGTGACCTTCTCACCCGCCTTGGCCTCAGACACTTCCTTGCCATCGACGAGCAGCGCAACAACGCGGCCCTCGCCGGTGGTGGCGGTGTAGCCGGTGAACTCGGTCGCGCCTTCGCGCTCGGCGATGTCGTACCAGATTTCGGCGTCGGCGGCCTGGCCCGAGCCCTTCCACGCGGCGCGCGCGGCGGCCTTCTGCTGGGCCATCGCGGACTGGAAGCCCTCTTCGTCGACCGAAATACCACGCGGGCGCAGCGCATCGACGGTAAGGTCATAGGGGAAGCCGTAAGTGTCGTAGAGCTTGAAGGCGGTCTCGCCCGCAAGCGTCGCGCCCTCGGCCATGTCGCCGGTCGCCTCGTCGAGCAGCTTCAGACCGTTCGAAAGCGTGCGGCGGAACTGGACTTCCTCGCGCTCCAGCGTTTCCTCGATCAGCGCCTGCGCGCGGCCGAGTTCGGGGAAGGCCTGGCCCATTTCCGCGACAAGCGCGGGCACCAGACGGTGCATCAGGGGATCCTTCGCGCCCAGCAGGTGCGCGTGGCGCATGGCGCGGCGCATGATGCGACGAAGGACATAGCCGCGTCCCTCGTTCGAGGGCAGCACGCCGTCGGCAAGGAGGAAGCTGGTCGAGCGCAGGTGGTCGGCGATCACGCGGTGGCTCGCGGTGCGATCCCCCTCAGCCTTGACGCCGGTCAGCCCTTCCGAGGCCGCGATGAGATTGCGGAAGGTGTCGATGTCGTAGTTGTCGTGGACGCCCTGCATGACGGCCGAGATACGCTCCAGCCCCATGCCGGTGTCGATCGACTGGTTGGGCAGGTTGCCCACGATCTCGCCGCCCGCCTGCTCGAACTGCATGAAGACGAGGTTCCAGATCTCGATGAAGCGGTCGCCGTCTTCCTCAGGCGATCCCGGAGGGCCGCCCCAGATGTGGTCGCCATGGTCGAAGAAGACTTCCGAGCACGGACCGCATGGGCCATCATCGCCCATCGTCCAGAAATTGTCCTTGGTCGGGATGCGGATGATGCGGTCATCGCCAAGACCCGCGATCTTCTTCCAGAGTTCAGCCGCTTCATCGTCGGTGTGGTAGACCGTGACGAGCAGCTTCTCCTGTGGAAGCGCCCATTCCTTGGTCAGCAGCGTCCAGGCGTTGAGGATCGCCTCTTCCTTGAAATAGTCGCCGAACGAGAAGTTGCCGAGCATTTCGAAGAAGGTGTGGTGACGCGCGGTGTAGCCCACGTTGTCGAGGTCGTTGTGCTTGCCGCCGGCGCGCACGCACTTCTGCGAGGACGTCGCACGGGTGTAGTCTCGCTTTTCCTGGCCCGTGAACACGTTCTTGAACGGCACCATGCCGGCGTTCACGAACATCAGCGTCGGGTCGTTGTACGGGACCAGCGGCGCGGACTGGACCTGTGCGTGGCCCTTGGATGCGAAGTAGTCGAGAAAGGACCGGCGGATATCGTTCGTCGTCTGCATGCAAGCGCCGATAAGCTACCCGGGCGGGGTCGGCAAGACGCTGCGTGCGGTCAGACGGTTCGTTTTGGGCGATGAAACGGGGTTTTGTGCGGTGGGAGCGCTCAATCTTCCCCGTCGCGCACGAAGTAGCTCGCCAGTTCGACGTGGGTGGACCAGCGGAACTGGCCGACGGGGCGCAGTTCGACGAGGCGGAAGCCCGCTTCGGCAAGGCGCGCGCCGTCGCGCGACCAGCTCGACGGGTTGCACGAGATATAGACCACGCGGTTGACGCTCGAATCCGCGATGCACTCCACCTGCTCGCGTGCGCCGGCGCGGGGCGGATCGAGGAGGACGGCTTCGAACCTGGAGAGTTCATCGGCCATGAGCGGGTTGCGGAAAAGGTCGCGGTGGGCGCTGAAGACCGGGCGCTGGGCGCGGTCGGCGCCCGACTTGCCCGCAAGGTGAACGTCGCGCGCAGCTTCGGCGGCAAAGACCTTGCAGGTCGGGCCCGCCAGCGCGAGCGCGAAGGTGCCAAGGCCGGAGAACAGGTCGGCCACGGTGGCGGCATCGCCGATCCATTCGCGCGCGGCCGAGACGAGCGCGTCTTCGCCGTCCTTCGTCGCCTGAAGGAAGGTGCCCGGCGGGAACGGCACCGGCGTCTCGCCCAGCGTCACGGTGACAGGCGCGGGCTCCCACACGGTCTCGTAGCCGTAGCCCCCATCCATGGTGAGGCGCGCAAGGCCGTGGGCCTGCGCGAAGTCCAGCATCGCCTCGGTCGCGGCAAGCCCCTCGGCGGTGAGGCCCTTAACGCCCAGGTCCACGCCCTGGTCAACCAGCGTCATCTCGATGTCGCAGGCCATGCGCGGCATGGCGTTCGGGGAGGACTTGGCGTTCTTGCCGCCCTTCCCGCGCGGGCCCTTCTTCACAGGCGCCGCCTTGCCCATGGTGATGAGCAGCTTGCGGATCGGGCCCAGCAGCGCGGTGATCTCGGGGACGAGGACCGGGCATTCCTCCAGCTCGACGAGCCGGTGCGACTTGGCTTCGCGAAAGCCGATGACGATGCGTCCACCCGAGCTTTCGGCGCGCAGCGAAGCGCGGCGCCGCGCGCCCGGCGGCGAGAGATAGGGCGCGGCAATGGTTTCGGCGCCCAGTTCCTGCGAGGACGAGGCATTGGCCACGCGCGCCTCGACAAAGCCCTCCAGCGTCTCGGCATCGAGCTGCTGGAGCTGGCAGCCCCCGCAGCGCCCGAAGTGTTTGCAGGCGGGTTCAATATGGTGCGGGCCCCATTCGAGCGTGCCGTCGGCGCGCAGGATATCACCCGGCGCCGCGCCCCAGGCAAAGCGGCCCGAGGCGGTGACACCGTCGCCCTTGGAGGCGATTCGCAGGATTTCTTCGTTTTCGTCGTTCACAGGCAGGCCGCTAGCGCAGCCGGTATCGTTTCGGCAAGCTGCGATGCGGTGAAAGGCTTGGGCGCCAGCCGCGCAGCCTCGCCGTGGAGCCACACGCCTTCGCACGCCGCCACGAACGGATCGAGGCCCGTCGCAAGGCGGCTGGCGATGGTGCCCGCGAGCACGTCGCCGGTGCCCGCCGTCGAGAGCCAGGCCGAGGCGCGCGGGGCGCAGGCCAATTGCCCGTCCGGCCCGGCGATCACCGTGTCCGGCCCCTTAGCGACAATCACCATGCCACTCGCGCGGGCCAGCGCCACGGCGCGTTCGATGCGGGTGGTGCCCTCCTCGCACCCAAACGCGCGTTCGAGCGCGACCATTTCGCCCTCATGCGGTGTGGCGATGACAGGCGCGCTGCGCTCGGCGAGAAGGCGCGGTCCCAGCAGCACCAGCGCATCGGCGTCGAGGACAACCGGCACCGGATCGGCCAGCGCGATGGCCAATCGTTCCCGCGCCGCGCCGTCGCGGCCAAGTCCGGGGCCGACGAGGATCGCAGCGTTGCGGTGGTCGGAGAGAAGGTCCGAAACAGGTCCGGTTTCGACGACGAGGTCGCTCGGGCAATTGCGCTTGTCGGCGGCGAAGAGCTTGACGTAGCCCGCCCCTGCGCCTTGCGCGGCGGTGCTGGCAAGGATCGCGGCGCCCGGCATCGCGCCGCCCACGACCGCAAGCAGCCCGCGCGTGTACTTGTGCGCGTCGGCCGGGGGAGCTGCAATCTCGGGCCGCGCGATGGCCTGTGCAGCGTCCGCAACCGGCGTCACACCGATGGGTACGAGCCGAAGCGCCCCCATGCGCGCGCTCGCGGGCATCAGGAAGTGCGCAAACTTCCAGGCGCCAAGCGCGAGGGTCAGGGTGTAGTCGGGCAGGTCCTCGTTCAGGAGCAGGCCGGAATCGGATGCGATGCCGCTCGGCATATCGACCGCGACCGCCTTGGCGTGGCGCGCGGCAAGATTGGTTACAAGCTCGCGGTGTGCGTCCTCCAGCGGGCGCGAAAGGCCGCTGCCGAAAAGGCAATCAACGAAGACCTCGCCGCGCGGAAGGTCGCCCTCAGCTTCGTGCACCTCGCCCTGGTAGAGCGCGCGGGCGGTCTTCGCCGCTTCGGTCACAGGCGCCATCGGCGCGATGACCACGACCTGGCCGCCGCGCCGCCGCAGGCTTTCGGCGATGACATAGCCGTCCCCGCCGTTGTTGCCCGGCCCGCACAGCACGCTCACCGCATTGCCGCCCGAAACGCGCCAGACCCAGGCCGCCGCCCCCTGCCCGGCCCGCTGCATCAGTTCATCGACCGAAATGCCGTCAGCGATCAGCGCCTCTTCGGCGGCGCGCATCTGCGCAACGGTCAGGATCTGGTCACAGGAGGTATAGGTATCAACGTGGGTCATGGCTCTTCATCGTTACCGGAAAGAGATAGCGGTCGGTCCCCAGCGTCACTTCCATCCGGTCCTCGCCCAGCCGCGCGACGATGGCGTCCGCCCCGTCGCTGGGGGCAAGCCCAGATCCATCGGTCTGGACATCGAACCGGCGAAAACCTCCGTCGGGGTGGCGCACGACGAGGGTCAGCACGCCGCCGCGCACCACGCGCTCGACCGCGCAGACGGGTTTGAGCTCTGTCGCCCCCGCCAGCGCGCAGGGGATGTGCTCCTCGCCCTCGGCCACCTCGGGCGGCGTATCGGAGGAGGAACAGGCCGCAAGCCCGCCCACGGCCAGCAGCAGGGCAACGATGCCCCTGCCGCCTGCCCTGGACCGGCTGCGTGCCATGCCCGCCCTGCTCAGCCGCGCTTGAGCTGGGTGACGTCGCGCACCGCGCCCTTGGCGGCGCTGGTGGTCATCGCGGCGTAGGCCTGAAGTGCGGCCGAGACCTTGCGCTTGCGCGGGTGGACCGGCGACCAGGCGTCCGGCCCGCGGGCGTCCTGCGTGGCGCGGCGCGCGGCCATTTCCTCGTCGCTCACCATCAGGTTGATGGTGCGGTTGGGGATGTCGATCTCGATCGTGTCGCCGTTCTCGACAAGGCCGATCTCGCCGCCCTCGGCCGCCTCGGGCGAGACGTGGCCGATGGAAAGACCCGAGGTGCCGCCCGAGAAGCGCCCGTCGGTGAGGAGCGCGCAGGCCTTACCCAGGCCCTTCGACTTGAGATAGCTCGTCGGGTAGAGCATTTCCTGCATGCCCGGCCCGCCGCGCGGACCTTCGTAGCGGATCACGACGACGTCGTTTTCCTTGACCTGGCCGCCCAGGATTCCCGCGACAGCCGCGTCCTGGCTTTCGTAGACACGCGCGGTGCCGGTGAACTTGAGGATGCTCTCGTCCACGCCCGCCGTCTTCACGATGCAGCCGTCGCGCGCGATGTTGCCGAACAGGACCGCGATACCGCCATCCTGGCTGAAGGCGTGCTCCTTTGAACGGATCACGCCGCCTTCGCGGTCAAGGTCCAGTTCCTTCCAGCGGTTGGCCTGGCTGAACGCGGTCTGCGTCGGCACACCGCCGGGCGCGGCCTTGTAGAAGTTCTGCACGCTTTCATCATTCGTGCGGCTGATGTCCCAGCGGTTGAGCGCATCGCCCAGCGTCCGGGCGTGGACCGTCGGGCATTCCGAGTGGAGAAGGCCGGCGCGGTCAAGCTGGCCCAGGATCGCCATGATGCCGCCGGCCCGGTGCACGTCCTCCATGTGAACGTCGGCCTTCGCGGGCGCGACCTTGGAGAGGCAGGGAACCTGGCGCGAAAGGCGGTCGATGTCGGCCATGGTAAAGTCGACGCCCGCTTCCACGGCGGCGGCCAGAAGGTGCAGCACGGTGTTGGTCGAACCGCCCATCGCGATATCGAGGCTCATCGCGTTCTCGAAGGCCTCGAAGCTGGCGATGGTGCGCGGCAGGACGCTCTCGTCCTCCTGCTCGTAGTAGCGCTGGCACAGGTCCACGGCGAGACGGCCCGCTTCCTTGAACAGGCGCTCACGGTCGGCGTGGGTGGCGAGCGTCGAGCCATTGCCCGGCAGCGAAAGGCCCAGCGCCTCGGTCAGGCAGTTCATCGAGTTCGCCGTGAACATGCCCGAGCACGACCCGCAAGTCGGGCAGGCCGAACGCTCGATCGCGGCGACTTCCTCGTCGGAGTAGCTCTCATCGGCGGCGGCAACCATCGCATCGACGAGGTCAAGCGCGGTTTCCTTGCCCTTGAGCGTCACCTTGCCCGCTTCCATCGGGCCGCCCGAGACGAAGACGACGGGGATGTTGATGCGCATCGCGGCCATCAGCATGCCCGGCGTGATCTTGTCGCAGTTGGAGATGCAGACCATCGCATCAGCGCAGTGCGCGTTGACCATGTACTCCACGCTGTCGGCGATAAGGTCGCGGCTGGGCAGCGAATAGAGCATGCCGTCGTGGCCCATCGCGATGCCGTCATCGACTGCGATGGTGTTGAATTCCTTGGCGACGCCGCCCGCATCCTCGATCTCGCGCGCGACCAGCTGGCCCAGGTCCTTGAGGTGAACGTGGCCCGGCACGAACTGCGTGAACGAGTTGACGACGGCGATGATCGGCTTGCCGAAGTCGCCATCCTTCATGCCGGTCGCACGCCACAGGCCACGCGCGCCTGCCATGTTGCGGCCGTGGGTCGACGTGCGGGAACGAAAGGCGGGCATGGGTACACTCCGAAAGGTCTGGCCAGCTGCCTGGCCGTAAGGTCTGGGCTATGCGCGCCGGGACGTTCTCCCGCGCGCGGATCATGGGGCGCCCCTACGCCAAAAGGTGAAGCGCCGAAAGGCATAAAATTTCAAACGAAGGGCCAGCGGCTTGCCGGATCGTACCCAAGCCCCCTTATCACCACCGGGCTCCGTGCCTAGCCCTCGGGCGCGTCCCCGAAGTGGTTGGGACCCTCCGTCCCAGGCAGCGCCAGGAAGATCAGCAGCGTTGCCAACGCGCCCAAGTAGCCCAGGTTCGACAGCATCAGGAGCGCGAAGCTACCAAATCCCGGCACCTCTCCCTGCCGCGCGGCGGAAAACAACGGATAGCTGAGAGCAAGGCCCATGACATAGAATGGAACCGGAAGGAGCGCCCAGCGACCCGTGCGGTTGCCGTCATGGAGCCGCCGCACCACCGCCGCGCCGAGCAGGAATACCGCAATCAGCGTCGCGACGGCCCCCAAGGTGAGCACCGCGTCCATGTCGGGCATGAATTCGGGGTGCGGCCCCTCGATCTCGATGCGCACGTGCCCCGGCCCGCGCGAAATCGTCGAGTTTTCGGGATGTTCGAGGGCAAAGCGCTCCATGCGCGCGAACGTGGCGGAGAAGATCGGCACGGCCACTGCAGCGCCAAACGCGACAAGGCACGCAGCGACTAGCGCGAACCACAGCCAGAAGCTGCGCTGCCCCTCACGCCCGGAAAGGCGCGCCAGGTTGCGAATATGATAGGCTATCATGGATCCCCCCCATCTGATGCAAGGCAAGGTTAGCGCCCCCCGCTTGCACCGTCCAACGCATTCGCATTCCTCGGAAATGTCGCGAATTTTGCATCGCAGCAGATAGTTCGCTATCCTCTCTTCATGGAACCTGTCGATCGCCTCGTACTGGAACCGGAAGAGCAGGAGTGGCTGGACCTTGCGCGGGTCTGGATCAAGGGCCACTTCGCCAGCGACCCCGAAGATGCCTATTCCTCGGTGGATGGAAAGCTGGCCGTGGTGCGCGCGAACCTCGCGCAAGGCTGGGTCGGCCCTGACGATACCTGGAAACTGCAGTCGCTGGGCATCGCGATGGGCGATGCGCTGGCGCAGGATCTCATGCTCGACTGGGTCACCATCGACGACGAGTTCGGACGCCAGCCCGCGCTGCACTGGCCGGGCACCTCGATCGTGTGCTTTCCCCTCACCATGATCGCCCAGCGCGTCGAAGAGGGTGAGCATGTCGATATCGACACCATGTACGAGACAACCCGCGTGCAATTGAACGAAATAGCGTTCTCGGGCGATGTCGAATAGGCCTTGCGATACACAGGCACTTGTATTTTCGTATGCTTCGTGTATATAAGGCGTTAAGTCGCCAATAATCGCGGTGACGATTGCCGAGACATCTCACGATTTCGGCTTTCCCCTCTCGCCAGTTGAATTTGCCCAGGAGCGAGGCTCCTCGCAGAGTTTTTTATCTGCCACGGCAACCACTTGGCGACAGACGCGTTCACAACACGCCGGAGCCTGATCCACCCGGACAGCTCCACCTTCCAGCGGACGTTCCGACTGTTTGCCCAGCGCCTTGCGCACCCCGCCTCGCCAGATGGGTCCATCCCGGTCCGGCTCGGGGTTGCCAAGGCCTTGCGAACAGGCTGTCATCCAAACGACCGCGAAGGCCGTTACAACGTCTTTGAAGACACCCGCGCCGGATGCGGCGCACAGACCATTGAAGAAGGAGGCAGGACGAACCTGCCGCACGAAACGAATATGAAGTACAAGAACATGCACCTCGAGAGGAACCCCGCCCTGCCCCACCACCGCGCGATGGTTCGCGCCAGTGCGGCGCAGGACACCAAGGGCAGCCCCGCGCTGATCCCGACGTCCGAACTCCAGCGGCTCGTTGCCGGGATGGTCGACTGATCAGCCCCAGCTTCTGCCCCATTTGCCCGAACCGCTTCATCCGCCCTACCCGCCCCGCCAACCAGGAGAACACGACATGGACCTCAACAAGGCCTACGCCGCGCACCAGCGCGCCCTGATGGCGGCGGGCATGGCGACCGACCCGCAGGCACGCCGTGACCGCCTCGCCGATGCCGCGCGCATCGCGACGCGCATCGGCAGCTTCCAGCAGGACCTCGGCGCCGCCGCGGCCCAGGCCTGGATGCACACGCCCAGCGCGGCCCCTGCCCACTTCGAAGCTGGCCTGCACGGCGCCGCCGTGCGCTAACGCAAGGCCGGAACCTGCAAAGACCAGAAGACGCGGACGGCCCGACCGGCACCCGCGTCGCTGGGGGCACGCCCTGACGCAGTCGCATAAGGCGCCGGAAGCACGACTTCCCGGCGCCTTATTCGTGTCGTCGATGCCCGCAGCCCTAGTACAAGTCGCTGCGCAGTCGGCCGGAATGGCGCGCATTCTCGAGCCAGGCCTCGGACATCGATGCTCGCAGAACCGCAAGCGCGGCCTCTCCCATGGCGAGCCGTCCGCACAGCACCACGGCGCCATCCGGGGTCAGGAAATCGCAAAGATCGGCGCTCTTGGCCGCGAGAATGTCGGGGACGCGCACACCGTCCTGACGCGAAAGAGCCAGATCGAGCCGATGGAAGCGCCCCTCCTGGTGCCACGCGCGCATTTCGCCAAGGAGGCCGGCAGCGTCCACCTCGCCCCGCTCACCGAAGATGAGCCAGCACGGGCGACCGGCCGCCATGGCCTCGAGGAGATGCGGGCGCAGCCCCGCCCAGCCCGAGCCCGCGCCGATGGCCAGAAGAGGACCTGTTCCCAGCGGCGGGCGGAAGCCGGCATGAGCGCGTATGCGGGCGCGGACACGGCCTGTCCCCACAGGCAGCGAGGTCAGCAGACCCGAACCGCGGCCGGGCACGCCCTTGTCGATCACGCGCCGCACGAAAAGAACGAGCTCTTCCCCTGCGCAACGGTTGGCGATCGAGTAATCCCGCTGGTGCCCATCGGGCGTATGAAGTTCGAACAGGTCGCCGACGCCCCACTCGGGAAGGCGACCCTCTTCGGGGCGCAGGGCCAGACGAAACAGACCTTCGCTCGCGCCGGTCGAGGCGTCCTCGCCGACGGCCCCGGCGACGCACACACGCGAGGCGATCCGCCATTCGCGCGGCGCGCTGGCGAGACCGTCGCTGGCCATGGCCCCGACACCTTCCTGCACGAGCACCGCGTCCCACTGCGCCAGGTCATCGGGGGCAAGATCATCCACCGCAACATAAGCGGTCACCTCTGCGGCCATCGCCACGCACCAGGTCTTGAGGCGCTCCCCGAAGGCGCAGAAGTGCGTGTAGCGCCGATCCCCCAGCGCCAGGATGGCCACCTGCACTCCGGTCAGATCGACGTCCCCCTCCGCAAGATCACGGTCAAGATCACCCGCATCGTCGGGCGCATCGCCCTCGCCACTCGTCGAGACCACGAAGAAGATCCGGTCGGCTCCGGCAAGATCGGCCAGGTCGAGACGGTTTGCACACACGAGCCGCGCATCCGGGGCCGCGCGAAGCACCGCCGCGTGCGTCGCCTCGGCCATTTCCTGCGCGTGTCCGGTCTGGGAGGCGTAGACGATGAGGTGGGATGCCCCGCCAACAGCCACGCGCGGGCGCTTGCGCAGGCACAGCCAGGTAAGGCCCAGCCAGGCCGCGATCAGGACGGCAACAATGAGCCAGTCGGTGGGGGTGTCACGCATGGGCAGGAGATGTCCTCAAGGCAGGAGCGCAAGGGTGCCGTGACAGGCGATCAGCCCTTCGGGGAAACACGAACATGGCCCAGCTCGCGGTGGCCCTGCGCGGAGGCGGCGCGGACCTGACCTCCCCGGATAACAACGGGCACCTTCACGACTTCGCGGCCCGCCTTCTCCCGCGCGGCTTCAACCACGAGGCTGTAGGTGCCATCGCCAAGCCCGCCGAGGCCCTTGATCGCGATGGTATGGCGTCCCGCCGGGCGGGTCGGCGCGGAAATGCCGTCCGCCGGCATGGTCATGTCCCGCCCGCTCTTGCGCCACCACGTGCGCAGTTCGGAGAGCCAGCGCGAGCCGATGCGGCTCTGATCATGAAGCACCGCAGAGACCGCCAGCGCCTTGCCGTTGGCATCTTCCAGCCAGGCCGCGAGGTAGGGCTTGCGGTAATTGGGATCCGAAACGCGGGGAAGCTCGATCGTGACCGCACCGCTCTGCGCCTGAACCCCGGCAGGGAGCGCGAAGGCGGCGGCCGTAAGGGTCGTGGTGGCCAGGGTGGTCGTACGCATCGAGGTGCTTTCCTTGAGAGAGTGGTGGAACCGGAGCGGCCGGCACGCGAGGAACGCGCCTGCCGGACATGACGCACAGGCGCCCGTGTTGCCCTGCGCAGAATATGCAAATGCGAGTCACTTGCAGTAGTGCGCGGTAGCTATCGAGAGCTGGAATTGAAGTCAACGTCGAGGCGTTCCGCGGCGCAACAGCCCCACCGCCAGAGGACCTCGCGATTTCGGTGCGACGCCTCCCCTCGGACGTGCGCCCACCTCTGCCGAGTGGTTCCCGACGGAGCACAACCGCGTCAGGCCCGGAAGCCGCCCCTTCCATTCGCCGTGCCATTGGCGCCCACATTCGCGGCCCAGGCGAGACAGAATCTGAAGGGCGCCCCCAATCCTCCTCCCCAACTGAATGGCCTTACGCCATAAATGCTCTTGCGAGTCATTCTCATATATGTGTACGTCGCGACAGCTAATGCGAATCACTTGCATCATTATCACAGCCCGCTAGCATTCGGGCTCAGGGGGAAACACATTGCGACCTGATCTTCGTTCCGCAGCCACTCTTGGCGCTTCGGTTCTCGCTCTCGCGTCCATCGCCGTGCCTCTGTCGGCCCGCGCCCAGGACACGGCCGGACACTCGGCCGAACCGGCACGCAACGAGGCGGACGGCGAATTTCTGGGTACGATCGACATCGGCGAAAGCACGCGGGCCATCCGCACCGACACCGCCACGCCCATCACTTCGATCAACCGCGAGGAAATCGAGGATCGCCAGGCCAATACGATCGCGGAACTGATCGATTCGATCCCGGGTGTCACGATCGTCAACGGCTCGACGCCGATCGGCTCGGGCATCAATATCCGCGGGTTCGGCGCAACCGGCACCTACGGCACCGACCAGAAGGTTCTCGTCCTGGTGGATGGCGCGACCAATGGCTCTGAAGAGCTCTACCGCATCGGCACCCAGCTCTTCACCGACCCGCTCCTCTACAAGAGCGCCTCGGTACTGCGCGGGACGGTGGGCAGCTTCGAATACGGGTCCGGCGTGATCGGCGGCACGGTGATCCTGGAGACCAGCGACGCCTACGACTATCTGGGCGGCAAGACCGGCTTCACGGTCAACCAGAACCTTTCGGGCGCCAGCAATGGCGGCGGCTTTGCGACCTCCACCACACTGGCCGCAATGCCGAACGAAAACGTCGAGTTTCTGGCCAATTACAGCTATCGCAAGAGCGGCACCCAGAAAGACGGCCACGGCGAGCGGATCGAGAACAGCTCCTTCTCGCTCCCCAGCTTCCTGGTGAAGGGCGCGGTCCACTTCGGCGCGGACAACGCACATACCCTCAAGGCCAGCTTCAGCCAGACCACGACGGCCGAGCGCGACAAGCCCTATGACAGCTTCGGTACGACCGGCGGCGTCTTCGGAAACGTTGATCGTGACACCACGTCGAAGAACCTTGTCGTGGGCTACTACTACGAGCCCCTCGGCAACGACGCGATCAACCTGAGCCTGGTCTACACCCGTGCGCAGCAGGACATCGAACAGTCCTACATTCCCTACTCCTCGCCCATCTTCGGCGAGGTGGGCACGCCGGTGACCGATGCCGACCAGCGCTATGTCACCTCCAAGGTCACGCTCAAGAACGCCGCGCTCTTTGCGACCGGAAGCGTCCGCCACAACCTGCGCGTCGGGCTGGAATACATCGACAAGGACCGTCTGGACGCAAGCTCCGCGCCGGGGGGCACCGACCGGCGCATGGCGGCCTTTGCCGTGGATGAGATCGGCCTGTTCCGCGGCTTCACGGTCACGCCTGCGGTCCGCTGGGAAACCTCGACCGTAAAGGGTGAGCTCGATGACGGCTCGAACGCCAGCTACACCAATGAGGGCCTGATGGGCGGCGTCTCGGCGCGTTACGAGCTGCCCTTCGGATTCTCGGTGTTCGGGTCCTGGGCCAGGACCCGTTCGATGCCGATCATCGATGACCTCGAAAACGTCGCCTACATGAACCAGCCGGAGAAGAGCCGCAGCTGGGAAGCGGGGGCGGCCTTCGACCGCACGGGCATCTTCACGCAGAATGACCGCTTCGCCATCAAGGCCAACTATTACGACACCGACCTGACCGACAACACCTCGTACTCGGGCGTGGCCGAAGTCTATCTCGAAGGCGTCGAGATCGAGGCCTCCTATGCGACGCCGAGTGGCTTCTATCTCGATTTCAATGGCAACATCGTGAGCGGCACCCAGCTTTCGACCGGAGGGGCGCTGAGCGACTGGGGCAACCTGCCCCAGAACACCTACCAGCTCGCCCTGGGCAAGCGCTTCGGGGACCACCTCGACGTGCGCTGGGAGGGCGTGCTGGCCGAGGATCTCGATACCGATGGGACAGTCGAGAAGGGCTACGACGTGCACAACCTGCGCGCCTCGTTCTCGCCCGAGGTCGGCTTCCTCAGGTTCCTTACCTTCCGGGTCAGCGTCGAGAACATCTTCGACACCTACTACGTGCCCGCGCTCGCCACGCGCCCGGCCCTGGGGCGCAATTTCAAGGGCGCGGTTTCCGTCCAGTTCTGAGCGAAAGAGGAGGCGCAGGCGATGTATCTGGCACAGGCTTCGAAGTGGGATCGGCAGCGACTGGCAGGGCTTGCCGGCTCGGCGCTGGTCAATGGCGGGGTGCTCGCAATCTTCGTCGGTCTTGCCAGCGGGGCGGTGCATGAAACCGGCGCGGGCACCTCGCTGACCGTCATCGCCTTCAGCCAGGCCGGGGGGACACGGGGCGAAGCCGAGAGCGCTGAAGAGACTGCCGCCAATCCCGCACAAGCCCCGGCGCCGCACCCTCCGCGCCCGCAGACGGAGCGGTCGGAGCCTTCACAGGTCACTATGGCCCAGAACGCGCCCGCCCCTGCCCTGCCCGAGCGGGCGCAGGCTGCCCCGCCGCGCGCAGCGGCACCCGTGCGCGCGGACCTTGCCCTGACCGCCCCCGCCGTGATGATCGCCCCCCCGACGCCTTCGCCGAGTTCCGCCGGTCCGCAAGAGGCAGACACCGCGGCTCGCGAGCCCGGGGCGGCCGATGCCGGTGCACAGACCCAGAAGAATCGAAGCGAGAGCCGGGCGAAGACCGGGGGCGGCGCGGCGAAATACGCGGCTGCCGTCATGCGCCACCTCATGCGCTATCGCCGGCAGAACACGGTCGGGGCGGGTGCGGCCTACATTCATTTCACCGTGATCGAGGACGGACGCTGCCGGGACATCGGCGTGGCGCGCAGTTCCGGCTCGTCGCGCTTCGATCACGCCGCGATGCAACTCGTGCGCCGCGCCGCGCCCTTCCCGCAGCCCCCGCACGGCCAGCCCCGCAGCTTCAATTTCGAGATCACCGGCTCGTGAGCCGTCCCCGAACACCAGGAGGTTTCCCATGACAGTCCCGACAGGCATCCGCTCCGCGCTTGCGCCCTTCGCGCTGGCAGCATCAGCCGCCCTTATTCCACTTCCGTCCAACGCCCATACCGGGTTCATGATGCCCAACGTCTTCGTCGCCAACACCGAACGCATGGTGACGCTGGAAAGCGCTTTTTCCGAAGACTTCTTCCATCCCGAGATCGCCCTGGAATCGGAGGACTTCCACGTCATCGGGCCGGACGGCGAACGCAGCGCCTTCGACCGGGTTTCGCCGCACAAGCAGGTCACGATCCTCGAGGCCGGGATGGAGGAGGAAGGCACCTATCGCTTTACCAGTGGCGTGCGCCGCGGTCGGACGGGCAGGATGGCCATGGCCAGGGGCAAATGGGTTCCAGTGCGCGGCGACGAACTTCCCGAAGGCACCCAATACGTGAAGACCAGCCAGACCGAGACCGTCTCGGACGTCTATGTCTCGAAGAAGGGGCCGACCCGCGCGCCGGTCGATGTCCATGTCGGGCGCCTCGAAATCCACCCGATCACGCATCCCAGCGACCTCTATGTCGACGGGCCCTTCGCCTTCGAGGTGCTGTTCGATGGCAAACCGCTCGCAGGCCAGGAGCTGAGCCTGGACAGGGGCAACGCGCGCTACGAACAGGTCAAGCCGCACAAGGCCCTGACAACCGGCGCGGACGGGAAGGTCGACCTCAGCTTCGAGGCCCCCGGTGTCTACATCCTGATGACCCGCCACCGCGCCGATGCCCCGGCGGGGGCCGAGACGGATATCCGCAGCTACACCACCAGCCTCACCTTCGAGGTCCAGTCCTGATCCTGTCCGCCGCGACGCGGCCCCATACGCACGAAGGAATTATCCCATGACAACGAAGACAACCAAAGCGGCGCTGGCCGCCCTCACAACCCTTACGTCCCTCGCAGCCCTGAGCGCGCCTGCGCTGGCCCAGAACGGCGAAAGCGCCGCCACGGGCACGCGCGCGACCGCCAGCGGCCACAGCAAGACCAGCTTTCTGGAGACTTATGACACGAATGGCGATGGCAAGGTCTCGGTGGCCGAGTTCACCGCCGGGCGCGAGGCCAAGTACAAGTCCTTCGATCTCGATGGCGACGGACAGGTCTCCGAAGCCGAGTACGTCGAAGAGTACCGCGCCCGCCTCGATGCCGAACTGGCGCGCCGGCGCAGTCTGCAGATCCGGCAGACATACGTGCGCTACGGCGTGCTCGACACCGACCACGACCAGAACATGAGCCTTGCCGAATTCCACGAATCCGGCAGCCGTATGTTCAAGCGTCTGGATACGAACGGCGATGGCGTGATCGACGAAAAGGACACCTCGGACCACTACTGATACCAGCCATCGGCGCGCGAACCGCGTCCTGCCGGAGCCCGCGGCCCCGGCAGGACGCGAGGAGACTGTCCGGCCCCGAAGCGCCGCCGCCAGGCTTAGTGATTGGGAAGATAGCGCTTCAGGCGCTCGGGCCGCTGCGGGATCGGGACATCGGGATCAAAGACCGCCACCGTTGCGCCGCTCCTGGCGAACATGTCCTGCAACAGGGGAAGCGCGCTCGAAGGCGCCGCGATGTAGACGTGCGAGCCCTTCAATTCACCCGGCCTGGCTTCGGCGAGGATAGCGTCCACACGCGACACGAAGAAATCGAAAGGGGCGACACTGGCAAAGCTCATGGTGCCATGCGTGTAGTCCACAGACAGCAAGGCATCGCGCAGCCAGCCTTCCGATGCCGCATAATTATCCGCGCTCGGGTCGCGAAGAACCGTGGTGGATGTCGAATCCCGCATCCAGTCCGATGACGAGCGATAGAAGGCCTCCCTCAGATACAGGTGCCAGCTTCGTTCGGTATTCTCTTCAGGCCCGAGCAAGGGCGCGATGAACGCCTGCCTTGCCTTCTCTGCACGCGCCCGCTTCTCGCGTGCCACGGACTGCGCCGAGGCCTCTGCCTCCTGCCATTGAGGCGACGATCCCGACAGGACCACACCATCCAAGAGCCGCACACGTGCCTCGACGTAGATCGCGTTTTGCGCGTCATCCTGCTTGCCGGGAACCCGGATCGGAATGACCAGCTCCCCGTGCGAGGTCAGGCGCGGGTCACCGCGCCACGCAATCGAGCTGGTCGAATGCGGCAAGGCTTCGATGTAGTCCGCCGACAGGATATCGCCCAGCGCCAGCGCGCGGATCAACTGCCCCTGCCCATCGTAGATCGCAACGACATCGAGCCCGTAGCCCACGGAATGCCAGTTGTCGAAGGTCACCAGATAGGTGCCGCCATCGGCGATCAGCACCTCGACGGGAGCCACCTCGTTGGTCAGCTCGCCGGACCACGCAAGGCTCCATTTTCCCGTGCCGTCACGATGCTCGACCATGGCCTTGGCTCTCTTGCCCTCGTGCTCCGCAGGCGCCCCCGCCGGTTCGCGTCCTTTCACCTTGTCGGAAAAATAGGCCAGAGGACTGGAGATCCGGCGCGGATCGATCCGCACCCGCCAGGTCTGATCGGGTGAGATGTACGTTTCTGCCTCAGGTGGCAGCCAGCTGTCCGCGCGGCCGGGCGCCGCCCACAGGACAAGGAGAAGGAGCAGCAGGGGAAGCGGGTTTCGGGCCATGACGACACCTTAGGCCCTGAACGGCAATCAACAATGCCCGATTTCCCCCGCGTCAGGCGATCTCCAGAGCCACCTGGTTGCACACCCGGATGAGGCGTTCGGCCCACTGCGCCTGGCCCTGCTCGTCCGAAATCAGGTCCTGCCGGATCTCGAGATAGAGGTAGGGGCGCCCTTCGCTTTCGACATGGCGTTCGATGGCCGCGTTATAGATCTTGCCCGAATAGGGCTCCTGATCGCCGACGATGAGGCCCTCCTCCTCGAACAGGCGCGTGGCGATGCGCGCGCCGCGATCGTCCGCATCGTAGAGAACCCCGCAATGCCAGGGGCGGGTCTCGTCAGGCTTCGTCGCCATCTGCGGGGTAAAGCTGTGCAGGATCAGTGTGAGCTGGGGCGGCTGCTCGTTGAGAAGCGCGGTCAGCGCGTCGTGGAAGGGATGGTGGAAGCGCGCAAGGCGCGCCTCGCGATCGATGCCGACATTGCCGGGAATGGCCGAGCCATCGCTTGTCTCGGGGATCGCGGCGGGATCGTCCACGGTGCGGTTGGTGTCGCAGACAAGGCGGCTGACATTGCCCAGCAGCGCGGCCGTGCCGGGCCGCGCGCACATGCGCTCGGCAATGGCGGCAACGCCGATGTCGATGGCGATGTGCTCGTCCATCAGCTCGGGCGCGATGCCCAGGTCAATGTCGCCGGGCACGCGGTTCGAGGCGTGATCGGCAACGACAAGGATGCCCCCGAAGCGGGGCGTGCCGACGATGCGGTAGCTTTCGGTCTCGGTCGTGGTCTGCATGGGGACCGTCCTAACGCAGCTTGCCCGCCATTTGCCACCAGTTCCCATGCATTTGCGCCAGTTTTTCCGCCGCTTCATCGCGCGCATCAACACTGTCGTAGAGCGCAAAGCAGGTCGCGCCCGAGCCGGACATGCGCGTAAGGAAAGGCGCCGTCGCCTCCAGCGCGGCCAGCACGTCGCCAATCACCGGGCAGATTTGCCGCGCGGGGCCTTCCAGATCGTTGCGGCCTGCAAGGGCAATCGCGCGCAAGGAGCCTTCGGTTGGCATGGCGCCCCGGTCCACGCCGTCCCAGGCCTTGAACACAGGCCCTGTCGGCACCGCTTCGCGCGGGTTCACAAGGAGCACCGGACAGCCCGCCAGATCGTTCTCGGCGACTTCGGCAAGGTCGGTGCCCGTCCCCGTCCCGATGCATGCGCGCGAGAGGACGCAAGCCGGCACGTCCGCGCCCAGCTTTGCCGCGCGCGCGTGCCAGTCTTCAGGCAAGCCGTGCGCATGCTCAACCATGCGGAACACCGCGCCCGCATCGGCCGAGCCACCGCCCAGCCCCGCCGCCACCGGCAGGCGCTTTTCCAGCGTCACCGCCCAGCCGCCCTTGCCCCCGGCGCCATGCGGCAAGGTACCCAGCGCCTGCGCGACGATGTTGTCGAAAGGATTGGTAAGGCTCCCTACGAATTCCCCGCGCACTTCCAGCAGATCCTCGTCCGCCGGGGTGGCCGCCAGCCTGTCGCCATCGTCGACGAAGGCGAAGAGCGTCTCCAGTTCGTGGTAGCCGTCCTCGCGGCGGCGGCGCACGTGGAGGGCAAGGTTGATCTTGGCGTAGGCGGTTTCGTTCATGGCTCCTGTCCCTGAAACGACAGGAGCGCCGGGGCAAGCCCCGACGCTCCACAATCGTCCGTCATCGGGCAAAAGCGCGATCACATATTGGGATAGTTCGGCCCGCCGCCGCCTTCGGGCGTGACCCATTCGATGTTCTGGGTCGGGTCCTTGATGTCGCAGGTCTTGCAGTGGACGCAGTTCTGCGCGTTGATCTGAAGCTTGAGGGCATCGCCGCCCGCGCTCTCATCCGCCACGAACTCGTAGACGCCCGCCGGGCAGTAGCGCGCCTCGGGACCTGCGTAGACCGGCAGGTTGACCTTGGTCGGGATCGCCGGGTCCTTGAGCTGCAAGTGGCAGGGCTGCTCTTCCTCGTGGTTGGTGAACGAGTAGGAGACGCTGGTCAGGCGGTCGAAGCTGATGACACCGTCGGGCTTGGGATAGTCGATCGGCTTGTAGAGGTCCGCGCGCTGCAGGCACGAGGCGTCGGTGTGGTGCTTCATCGGCTTGGTGATGCCAAAGCCGAAGAGCGTGCGCAGCCACATGTCCGCACCGGCAAGCACCGTGCCCATCTCGCCGCCCCACTTGGCGACGAGCGGCTCGGCGTTCTGGACGAGCTTCAGCTCATCGGCGATCCAGCTCGAGCGCACGGCATCGTCGTAGTCCTGCAGCGTGTCGTGCGCGCGCTCGGCCTTCACCGCCGCAGCGATGCTTTCGGCGGCCAACATGCCCGACTTCATCGCGGTGTGGCTGCCCTTGATGCGCGGCACGTTGACGAAGCCGGCTGAGCACCCCGCCAGCACGCCGCCCGGGAAGGCCAGCTGCGGCACCGACTGCCAGCCACCCTCGTTGATGGCGCGCGCGCCATAGGCCACGCGCTTGCCGCCTTCCAGGATCGCCTTGATCTCGGGGTGCTGCTTCCAGCGCTGGAATTCCTCGAAAGGATAGATGTAGGGGTTCTTGTAATCGAGCGCGGCAACGAAGCCGAGCGAGACCTGCCCGTTCGCCTGATGGTACAGGAATCCGCCACCCCAGGCGTCGTTCTCCGACAAGGGCCAGCCCTGCGTGTGGATGACGCGGCCCGGAACGTGCTTGTCGGGATCGATGTCCCACAATTCCTTCATGCCCAGGCCATAGATCTGGGGCTCGCAGTTGGCTTCCAGGTCGTACTTGGCCTTGAGGCGCTTGGTCAGGTGCCCGCGCGCGCCTTCGCAGAAGACGGTGTACTTGCCCAGCAGGTTCATGCCCGGCTGGAAATCGCCCTTGGGCTCGCCATCGCGGCCCACGCCCATGTCGCCGGTCTGCACGCCGATGACCGCGCCGTTGTCATCGTAGAGGATCTCGGCGGCGGGGAAGCCGGGGAAGATCTCCACTTCCAGCGCCTCGGCCCGCTCGGCCAGCCAGCGGCACAGGTTGCCCAGCGAGCCGGTGTAATTGCCGTGGTTCGACATGAACTTGGGCTGGATCGCGTGGGGGATCGAGAACTTCTTGCCGCGCGTCAGGTGCCAGTGCCAGTTATCGGTCACCGGAGTTTCGGCCATCGGGCAGTCCATCTCGCGCCATTCGGGCAGGAGTTCGTCGAGCGCCTTGGGGTCGAAGGTCGCCCCCGAGAGAATGTGGGCGCCGACCTCGGAGCCCTTTTCCAGCACGCAGACCTGAATTTCGGGATCGACCTGCTTCAGCCGGATCGCGGTCGACAGGCCGGCAGGCCCGCCGCCGACAATGACGACGTCATAGGGCATCTCTTCGCGTTCAATCATGGGGTCCCCTGATCCAATACACCGTTTTTGTTGCGCGCTTTACTCCCTTTGCCTTGATTGCTCGGTGCCGACAGGTCAATACCCCCCGCAATGGATCACGGGTCAAACCAGCACTTTCTGTCAGATATCACGGGCGCGCTCGACTGGTGGAGACTGGCGGGCGTCGATTGCGATTATGTCGATGATCCGCAGGACTGGCTGGCGCCGCCCGAAGAGGAACTCCCCCCGCCCAGCGAGTGGAGCATCGCGCGCGCCGAGAACGAGGCGAAGGCCGCCGCCGCGCCCGAGAACGCCAGGCGCATCGACACCGAGGCTCTGCCTGCAACGCTGGAGGCCTTCACGCCCTGGTGGAAGGCCGAGCCGCTGCTGGCCCCCGGCTCGCTGGAAACGCGCATCGCGCCTGTCGGCAAGGCGGGCGCCGAGGTCATGGTGATCGTCGAGGCGCCTGAGCGCGAGGACCGCGAAGGGCTGCTCACAGGCCCTCAGGGCCAGCTGCTCGATGCAATCCTCGCCAGTGTCGGAATTTCCCGCGAAGACGCCTACCTCGCCAGCGCCCTGCCCCGCGCGATGCCCGCCCCGGACTGGGCCGAAGCGCACAAGCTGGGCCTGGGCGATGTGCTGACGCACCATATCGGCCTTGTCGGCCCGAAACGGCTTTTCGTGCTTGGAGGGAACGTTCCGGCGCTTTTGGGCCACGAATCACCGCAACGGGCTGCCGTTTCGCGAAAATTTAACCATCAAGGAACATCGATACCCTTGCTCGCTTCCTGGGGTCTGGACTCGCTGCTCAACCGGCCGCGCACCAAGCCGGTCCTGTGGAAGGCGATGCTCGACTGGATCGCCACCTGACAGGCCCTCTCCGCGACACCGTGGGGCAACCGGCAGGCGGCGGGACAAGGCAAGGCGAAACACGCCGCACGAGGCCCCGCAAGGACCCGGCGGCACATATGCGAAACGGCATTTTTTCGGGGTACGCAACGTGAAACGAGTTTGGGGAACAGCACGCAGCCAGGCACAGGTCCGCAAGGCCGCCGGTACGCGTGATGCGAACGCAGGCACGATGACCAGGACGCTCAACAAGGCTGCGCTGAGCGCCGCAGGGCTCGCCGCGCTGCTGTGCAGCGTGGGCACCGCGCACGCGAACAGCGCCGCGGTCGACTATTTCCGCAGCCGGGGGACCACCAGCGTGGTGCCTTCGCTGCTCAGCCACGACGACCGGGACTACTACCGTGAGTACTTCGCGGCGGTCGAGGCCAAGGACTGGACCAAGGTGCAGCGCATGCTGGCCCAGCGCCCGGACGGCCCGATGCACCAGGAAGCCCGCGCCGAGTACTACCTTGCTGCCGGGTCACCAAAGATCGAAGGCCCGGACCTCGCCGCCTGGCTCGCCGAGGGCACGCAGCTTCCCGGCGCCGACCAGATTACCCGCCTTGCCCAGCGCCGCGGCGTATCTTCCACGCCCGCGCTCCCCCGCGAACAGAGCTTCGCGCGCCTGCCCACCCTGCCCAAGCGCGTGCGCCCCTCCTCGATCAACGACGGCACCATGCCCGAGGCGATCTCCACCGCCATCGTCGACCACATCAAGGCCGACGATCCGGCGGGCGCGCGCATGCTGCTCGACGGGGTTGACGCCAGCCTGTCGGGCTCGGCCCGCGCGGAATGGCGCCAGAAGGTTGCGTGGAGCTACTACATCTCCAATCAGGACGCGCCCGCCTACGAAATGGCGCAGTTCGCGACGCAGGGCGTGGGCCCGTGGGTCGGCGAGGCGTGGTGGACCGCCGGGCTCGCAGCCTGGCGCATCGGCGACTTCGACGGCGCGGCCGAGGCCTTCGCCAATTGCGCCAAGTCGGCCGAGAACGACGAACTCAAGAGCGCGGGCTACTACTGGAACGCCCGTGCCCTGACCCGCGCGCGCCGCCCCGAACAGGCCGCCGACGTGCTGCGCATGGCCGCCGCGCGCCACGAAACACTCTACGGCATGCTCGCGGCCGAGCAGCTGGGCATGCAGCTTCCCTCCCAGCACGCGCAGGCCGACTTCTCGCAGTCCGACTGGCAGAAGCTGCGCTCCGTGCCCAACGTGCGCACGGCCGTCTCGCTGGCCGAGATCGGCGAGGATGGCCTTGCCGACGAAGTGCTGCGCCACCAGGCGCGCATTGGCGAGGCCTCGCAGTACGCGCCGCTTTCGCGCCTGGCGCGCGATCTCGGCCTCCCCCAGACCCAGCTGTGGATGGCCTACAACGCCCCGCGCGGCGGCCGTCCGGACCCGGCTTCGCGCTTCCCCACGCCCAAGTGGACACCCGCCAACGGCTGGCGTGTCGACCCAGCACTGGTCTATGCCCATGCGCTGCAGGAATCGATCTTCCACACCAGCATCGTCAGCCCGGCGGGCGCGCGCGGCCTGATGCAGATCATGCCCGCCGCCGCGCGCGATCACGCCGCATCGCTGGGCGTCTCGGGTTCGGCGAGCGACCTCAACAAGCCCGACATCAACCTTGCCTTTGGCCAGAACCACCTGCTCATGCTCCAGAACGACAGCGGCACGCAGGGGCTGCTGCCCAAGGTCATGGCGGCCTACAACGCCGGGCCCGTTCCGGTGCGCCGGTGGAACACCGAAGTGCGCGACGGCGGCGATCCGCTGCTGTGGATGGAGTCACTGCCCTACTGGGAAACGCGCGGCTACGTGAATATCGTCATGCGCAACTACTGGATGTACGAGCGCCAGGCGGGCGGCGAATCCGAAAGCCGGATGGCGCTGGCCCAGGGCATGTGGCCCACCTTCCCCGGCCTGTCAGGCTCCAAGGGCGTGCGCATGTCGGCCAAGGGCCAGCTCGCCACACCCCAGTCGCTGCACACAGGCGCCGTGCGCTTTGCCGACAGCCGCCGCTGAAACTCGCTGAAACACCAGGACCCGTACCGCCTTGGCCATCGACACCGACCGCACGTTCAAGCCCATCAACATCGCGCTTCTGACCGTTTCCGACACGCGTGGCCCCGAGGATGACACCTCGGGCGATATCCTCGCCGAGCGGATCAAGGGGGCCGGGCACAAGCTGGTCGCCCGCGCGATCGAGCGCGACGATGCCCAGCGCCTCGTCAGCCGCCTCAACGACTGGATCGACGACCAGGGCATCGACGCCATCGTCTCGACCGGCGGCACCGGCCTTACCGGGCGCGACGTGACCCCCGAGGCGCTCGACAGGGTGAAGGAAAAGGACATTCCCGGCTTTGGCGAGCTGTTCCGCTGGATCAGCTACCAGACCATCGGCACCTCCACCGTGCAGAGCCGGGCGATGGCCGTGCTCAGCCGCGGCACCTACATCTTCGCGCTTCCCGGCTCGAACGGCGCGGTCAAGGACGGCTGGGACGGCATCCTCGCCGAGCAGCTCGACGCGCGCAACCGGCCCTGCAACTTCGTGGAACTGATGCCGCGTCTGCGTGAAGTCTAGGTCAGTCAGGAGATAATCCGAGGGCCATCGCCCTCGGGCTCCCCGAACTGTCCACCTCACCTTCGACGCGCCAGCGTAGCTGAGAAAGGCGAGGTCGCCCATTTTGGGGTCAAGGGGTAATAACCCCTTGGAAAAATTCTTCTCCTGCTCCCTGTTAGCGCACCACACCCTCATGTCAGGCACCTGCGCAAGTGGCCCAACTCCAGGCTCGCGATGTGGATATGGCTGTGGATATCCAGTTCATAGCGTAAGGATAGAGTGTCGATAGCAGGGGATAACCACGCGCCCCGCACGGCCGCCTGCGCCGATCAAGGCGATTGCCGAGCCACCCTGATTGCAGGTACGCTTGCCCCGGCGCCCCCTTGCGCCTGTGGCAGGAGACCGCCTTGGAGCCTTCCCCCGACCCGTGCGCCCCTGCTCCCGATCCGGGCAATCCGGCCGCCTTGCTCCATGACCTTGCGCAGGAACTCGGCCTTTCGCGGCACTGGCGCGATGTCGAGGGGCGCGACCAGACGGTATCGGACACCGCGCTTGCGCGCATCGTCACGGCTCTGGGCTACCCTTGCGACACACCGCAGGCGCTCGCCCGCAGCCACGCGCGCCTTGCCGTCGCGGCGCGCAGCCTGCCCGCGATGCTCGTCACCGAGGTCGGTCGACCCACCCCACTGCCTGCCAGCCTCACCCACGCGCGTATCACCGCCGAGAACGGCGAGGCGCAGGACATCACGCTTGAGGCCGGGGTCCTGCCCGCCATCGATACGCCAGGCTACCACCGCGTCAGCCTCTATGGCCACGAGCTGACGCTGGCCGTGGCGCCTGCGCGCAGCCCGACGCTGACCGACCTCCTGCCCGAAGCGCGTCAGGGGGAGCGCCTCTGGGGCCCCGCAGTGCAGATCCCGGCCCTGCGTTCGGCGCGCAGCGGCCGGCCCTACGGCACCCTTGCCGAACTGGCCGAAGCCGTGGACCTCTTTGCCGCGCGCGGCGCCGACGCGCTGGCCATCAACCCCGTCCACGCCCTCTTTGCCGGGCTGGGCGAGGGGTACAGCCCCTATTCGCCTTCAAGCCGCCTCCATCTCAACACCGCGCTCGCCGCGCCCGAACTGGCAGGACTGCCTCCCCTCGACTTGGACGCCGAGATCGACACACCGTTCATCGGCTGGAAAAAGGCCCTCCCCCGCCAGCACGCAGCCCTGCGCGCACTGTTTGACGCGCTCGATCCCGCCACACGCGCGCGCATCGCCGGCGAGACCGCAGACAACGAGAGTCTCCAGCGCCAGGCCCTGTTCGACGCGCTCGACACCCACCACCGCGCCAAGGGCCGCACGCGCTGGCAGGACTGGCCCGCCAAGCTCCGCGATCCTGATGGCAAGGGCGCCGCGCACTTTGCCGAAACCCACGCCGAGGATGTCGCCTTCCACGCCTTCACGCAGTGGCTGACAGCCAAGGGCCTGGAGTCCGTGCAGGCGCGCGCGAAGGCCGCGGGCATGGCCATCGGGCTTGTCGGTGATCTCGCCGTGGGCGTCCACACCGCGGGCGCTGATGCCTGGGCGCTGCAGGGCGCGATGCTGGAGGGCCTCACCATCGGCGCGCCGCCCGATCCGCTGGGCCCGCTCGGCCAGAACTGGACACTGACGGGCTTTTCGCCGCAGGGCTTGCAGCGCACCGGCTATGCGCCCTGGATCGCGATGCTGCGCGCGGCGCTCTCGCGCACCGGGGCCCTGCGCATCGACCACGCCTTCGGCATGGCCCGGCTCTGGGTGATCCCGGAAGGGCACGGCCCGGAGGACGGCGCCTACCTTTCCTATCCTTTCGAGGACATGCTGCGCCTTGCCGTTCTGGAAGCGCACCGGGCAGGCGCGCTCCTCATCGCCGAGAACCTGGGCACCGCGCCCTTCGGCTTCCTCGGCGCGCTGGAGGAACGCCGCCTTCTCGACATGCGCGTGCTGTGGTTCGAGCGCGCCGCCGACGAGGGCTTCATCGGCGCGGGCGACTACCCGGCCGACAGCGTGGCGATGACCGGCACGCACGACACCGCCACCATCGCGGGCTGGTGGCGCGGGCGCGACCTCGACTGGGCCCATGACCTGAGCCGCCTACCCGAAGGCACCACGCGCGCCGACGCCGACGCCAAGCGCGACTGGGACCGTGGCCTGCTGTGGGCCAGCCTCACCCACGATGCCACGCCGCGCCCCGAGCCCGATGATCCCGCGCCGGTCCTGAAGGCTGCGCTCACGCACATCGGCAAGAGCCCCGCCGGGCTCGCCATCGCCCCGCTCGAGGACATCCTGGGCGAGAGCGAACAGCCCAACCTTCCCGGCACCGTCACCGAGCACCCCAACTGGCGCCGCCGCCTCGCGCGGCCACTGGGCGAATGGCTGCAGGACGCCCAGATCGCCGAAAGGATCACGGCGCTGAACGATGCACGCAAGGGACCGGCCGATCCGCCGTCTGGTTAGACAGATCGGAAAACGATGATTCCGAGGGCCATCGCACTCGGGCTCCCGGAACGGGCAACCTCAGGGCTCTCACGCTGCCTTGGCCGAGAATGGTGAGGTCGCCGATTCCGGGGTCAAGGGGCGATGGCCCCTTGGAAAATCCTCTTCCTTCTATCTACGAGGCATGCCCCTCCTCAGAGCTTCAGACCCAGAGAAAACCCGACCGAGGTCTCCGCCAGCGACACGTCCGCCTCACCGCCCCCGAACGGTGCCGGGATTGAGCCCTCGCCGCGTACGGTCTGGCGCGGCGCGCGCATGGCGTAGCCGGTGACCTCGGCGCGGTCCGAGAGCGCGAAGGTCGCGCCCAGCGTATAGTGGCTGCGCACGACGCCCGGCGCGAAGATGTTGAGGAGGGTCTGCGCGCGCGGCACCGGGTTGTCCGAGCGGCCATACCCTGCGCGCAGGGTCAGCCTGTCGGACGCGGTGTAGACCGCGCCCAGCTTCCACACGTCGACATCGCGCCAGCCAAAGCCGGGGCCACCTTCGGACCCGAAGGGACGTCCCTGGAAGAGCACGTCGATGGGGTTACCGACCGCCGCGACACCGCCATAGTTGATGCGCTTGTAGTCCGCCCCCAGCGTCAGCGCCGGAACCGGCGTGAGCGCGGCGCCCAGCCCCCAGGCCTCGGGCACATCGAAGCTTCCGCCATCGGCGAAGAGCCCCGCATACCGATCGAAGTCGCCGGTCTTGATCTTGGACTGGTAGAACGCGCCGACCTTCAGGAACCTCGTGAGCTGGCCAAGATAGCCGAGGCGAACACCTACGCCCGCCGACCAGTCGGTGCCCCGGTTGGTGAAGTTCGCAGGGGCCTGCGAATAGCCCGCGAAAGGCTGCGCGCCGGTCATCTCGAAGCCCTGCAACACGATCACCGGCGACACGCCGAGCGAATGGCCAGCTGCGACCTCGACCGCCAGCGTCGGCGAAATCTGGATCTGCTGGAGATTGACGCCCGCGGCCCCTTGTGCCCCGAAGCTGGCGAAGGGGTTGGCCTTGTAGTGGGTGTTCATGCCCCCGTTGCCGTTGATGGTAAGGCCAAGTGCCACACGGTCCGACAGCGGGCGGACATAGCCGATCTCGGGGAGCACGAAGGGATTGCTCCCATTGCCCGAATAGCGCCCGTCGAGCCCGGCGCCATTGCCCGCGATCTCAGCGCCCCGGTCAGGCACGAAGATCTCGACGCCGATGTCGAGCCGGTGGCCAAGCGAGGTGGCCGCGGCCGGGTTGGCGGCGATGGCAAGGGCGTCCTGCGGCATCGCGATGCCGACCCCGCCCGCGCCCTTTGCCTTCGCCCCCGAGCCATTGAGGAAGTACCCATCGGTCGCCTGCGCGGGGCTGGCGAAAAGGACGAGAGCGGCGGCGGAGACGGCAAGGGCCGCGCGCGGCGCGAGGGCACCGGCGGGGCGGGACACGAAGGTAGGCATGAAAGGTACGGCGATCCCTGAAAGCGGTAGGTGACCGGGATCGAACAGCGCCCCGGTTTAGAGGGGGCAGCCCTAATGGATTGCGCGCTGTGGGAAAGGAAGATTACCTTGTCGCCCGCAAACCGCGCGATGGCGTGTCCTGCGGGCAACAAGGAGCGGAGCAGGTGCCCTGCCCCGGCCTATTGATCAGGTGATGACGTCAGGCGCGGTGCGTCCGGTGAAGCGGGCGATCCCCGCAACCGCCTCGGCTGCCGCGATCTGACCTTTGAGCATCTCGCCGGTCTCGGCATCGAGATCGCCCGAGGGGGGCACATAGTTTTCAAGGTAGACGCGCAAGGTCGCGCCTGCCGTCCCGGTCCCGGAAAGGCGGAAGACCACGCGGCTGCCCCCTACGAATAGGATGCGGATCCCCTGGTTGGCGCTGACCGAGCCATCGACCGGATCGGTATAGGAGAAGCTGTCGGCCTCCTCGACGACGAGATCGCCGAACTCCTGGCCGGGCAGCGCCTCCAGTTCGTCCATGAGCGCGGCCATGAGCGCGTCGGCGCCCTCCTTCTCGATCCCCTCATAGTCGTGGCGCGCGTAGTAGTTGCGCCCGAAGCGGGCCCAGTGGGCCTTCGCCAGGTCATCGACCGAGATGTCGCGCACAGCAAGGATGTTGAGCCAGAGCAGGACCGCCCACAGGCCATCCTTCTCGCGCACGTGGTCCGAACCGGTCCCTGCACTTTCCTCGCCGCAGATCGTCGCCATCCCGGCATCGAGGAGGTTGCCGAAGAACTTCCAGCCCGTCGGCGTCTCGAAGGCGGGCACACCCAGCGCCTCGGCAACGCGGTCGGCGGCCGCGCTCGTCGGCATCGAGCGGGCAATGCCGGTGAGGCGCCCCTTGTAGGCGGGCGCGCACTCGATGTTGGCGGCCAGCATCGCGAGCGAATCGGACGGGGTGATGAAACGCCCGCGCCCAATGATGAGGTTGCGATCGCCATCGCCGTCGGACGCCGCACCCAGATCAGGCGCGCCCTCGCCCATCATCAGATCGTAGAGTTCCTTGGCATGGATCAGGTTGGGGTCGGGGTGATGACCGCCGAAGTCTTCCAGCGGCGTGCCATTGACGACCGTGCCCTGGGCAAATCCGAGGCGTCCTTCCAGGATCTCCTTTGCATAGGGGCCCGTGACCGCGCTCATCGCGTCGAAGCGCATGGTGAAGCCCGAGGCAACGACCTTGCGGATCGCGGCGAAGTCGAAGAGTTCCTCCATGAGGTCAGCGTAGTCGGCGACCGGATCGATGATCTGGACGTTCATGTCGCCCACCTCGACGATGCCCACGGTGTCGAGATCGACGTCCTGGGCCGCGATCGTCAGCCAGCGGTCGATCTCCTGCGTGCGGGCATGGATCGCGCCGGTCACGCCTTCGGGCGCGGGGCCGCCGTTGGCAATGTTGTACTTGATGCCGAAATCCTCGTCCGGCCCGCCGGGGTTGTGGCTGGCCGAGAGGACGAGACCGCCGCTTGCCTTGTACTTGCGGATCACGTGGCTTGCCGCCGGGGTCGAGAGGATACCGCCCTGCCCCACCAGCACGCGCGCGTAGCCGTTGGCCGCGGCCATGCGGATCGCCTGCTGGATCACGGTGCGATTGTGGAAGCGTCCGTCGCCGCCCAGAACCAGCGTCGCCGCCTCACCCTTTTCGACCACGTCGAAGACCGACTGGATGAAGTTCTCTGCATAGCCCGGCTGCTGGAAGACCTTCACCTTCTTGCGCAGGCCGGAGGTTCCCGGCTTCTGCCCGTCGAAAGGCGTGGTGGGCATGGACAGGATCTCGGTCAAAACAGTCTCTCCAGACAGCAGGAAGGCGTGCGCCATAGGGGAATAAATCGAAATCCCCTGAATGTTCCATCCTGCAGATGGCATTTCTTTTTGTTTTTTCGAAGACTATTTGGACAATTTACGTGCGCCACACGCATCCCGGCGACGAGATGAGTGCCGCCTGCGGTTAGTTGCGGACCGAACCGTCCCGGTGCCGGCCAGCAGTGGCCGCGCTCCAGGAGGGGTAGTCGCCGTGATGCCGTCGGCGCAGGACATGGCGCACGAAGCCCACCCACGCGAAGAGCACACACAGATAGAAAGGCAGCGTCGCCATGACATCGTAGGGGCCTCGGCCCAGCTGCCCTTCACCATCGAGATACCGGTAGGCGTAGGAGAACACCGAGATCAGCTGGGCCGCAGTGAGCCAGAGCGGGTAGACCCGGTTCGCGTGAAGCGCCACTGCGCCCAGCGCGACGAGAAGCGCCAGGTCGATGGCAACATGGCCCAGGTCCACCCCGGCCAGGACGATCGCGCCACCCACCAGCGAATGGTAGCCGACGTGGAACACGATCATGGCGGCGAGCAGGCCGGCGACCAGCTTCTCAGGCACCGCTCCCCAGCGCAGCGCGGCCAGGAACAGGATAACGATCATCGCCGTCTGCAACTGGACCCGCAGGTCCATGAGTGTCTCAAACATGCACGGGGCTCAGAACAACTCGGCCAGCGAATGCAGGACGCCCAGGCCTGTCGCCGAAACGAGCAGCAGCCCAAACGCGATCACGACGATGGCTGCCATGCGCCCGAGACGCGCATTGTGCCCGTCAAGCAAGGCCGGGACAGGCCCGGGTGTCCGCTTGCGTCCCCGCAGCGTCCCCGCCAGCGCACCCGCCCCCCCGCGGACGGTGCGCTGCCCGCCAAGACCGACAGCCGCGCGTTCGGCTTGTGCCGAGGGCGGCTGCACCCTGACGATCTGAAGTTGCCCGGCGGCGAGGTCGCGGCCTGGCCAGCGCTCGCAATCGTGACAGGCGGCGTCGTCCACGCAGGCGCCATCCGGTTCGCCCGTAAGCTCGTCCGCATCTGCCCCCGGCGGCGCAGGGTCTTGCTCGCGCGTAACCGGTGCCGTCGAACTGCCCTCCTCGGCCTCTTCCCGGCGCTGGGTTTGCTCGTCGTCCTGCTCCTGGAGGAATTCCCGGTAGGCCCGCGCCAGTTCCAGGCGCGAAAGCGATCCCGCGCGGGCGCGGACGGTTTCGATCCGCTGGTTTACCGCACTGACCGAGATGCCCAGTTCATAGGCGATCTCCTTGCTCGTGAAATTATCACCGACAAGCGCCAACACTTCATGCTGCTTATCGGTCAGGTTTTCGAAGACATCATTCAGTTGCAGAGCACTTTCACATGCTGACACGATCTCACCCACCCAATCATTCAGCCTCGCTCACCTGGCTTGCGCAAGAAACACAACTGCCCTCTCTCTCCAGAAGAGCAGCGCACCCCACAAGCCCCCTGACACCCGCTAAACAGAACGTTTGTTCCGATCACTGAACTTGCACACCACGATGAATTTCAAGTTAAATTCCGGAAATTCGTGCGGTAGATGCCTGCACACAGGGACGCGTTGGGCCTTAGATGAAACACTTGTCGGCCACTTGTCCAGACCCAAATTTCGATTGCAATGGCGACGAAGTGAAACTTTCTGTGGGTCGAACCGAGGCACGCTCATTCATGAACGGACACTTCGCGGTTGGCTTTCAGCAACATAGCGCCCCTGCCGACCTGCCGCCGGTGCGACGCAGAACCGCCTGCCCCGCACGACGAAGGGCCCGCCTCCTTGTCTGGAGACGGGCCCTTCGTCGAGCCAAGCCATGGATGTGGGTGCGCCGGGCCGGGCTTATTCCTCGCCCATGCGCAGCGCGGCGATGAAGGCTTCCTGCGGGATCGAGACGTTGCCGTACTCGCGCATACGGGCCTTGCCCTTCTTCTGCTTTTCCAGAAGCTTCTTCTTGCGGCTGATGTCACCGCCATAGCACTTGGCGGTCACGTCCTTGCGCATCGCGGCGATGGTCTCGCGCGCGATGACCTTGCCGCCGATCGCGGCCTGGACCGGGATCTTGAAGAGGTGGCGGGGGATGAGGTCCTTCAGGCGCTCGCACATGCCGCGCCCGCGCTCCTCGGCGACCGAGCGGTGAACGATGAGCGAGAGCGCATCGACGGGCTCGGCGTTGACGAGGATGTTCATCTTGACGAGATCGCCCTCGCGAAGGCCGATCTGCTCGTAGTCGAAGCTGGCATAGCCGCGGCTGATCGACTTCAGGCGGTCGTAGAAGTCGAAAACGACTTCGTTGAGCGGCAGCTCGTAGGACACCTGCGCGCGCCCGCCGACGTACGTCAGGTCGGTCTGGATACCACGGCGGTCCTGGCACAGCTTGAGAATCGCGCCGAGGTATTCATCGGGGGTGTAGATCGTCGCCTTGATCCACGGCTCCTCGATCGTCTCGATCCGGTTGGGATCGGGATAGTCGGCCGGGTTGTGCAGCTCGATGGTCTTGGCATCCTCGTTCTTCGAGTGCGAGAGCTGGATGCGGTAGACCACCGAGGGCGCGGTGGTGATGAGATCGAGATCGTACTCGCGGCTCAGGCGCTCCTGGATGATCTCGAGGTGCAAAAGCCCCAGGAAGCCGCAGCGGAAGCCGAAGCCCAGCGCCGCGCTGGTTTCCATCTCGTAGGAGAAGGACGCGTCGTTGAGGCGCAGCTTTCCGATCGAATCGCGCAGCTTTTCAAAGTCAGCCGCATCGACAGGGAACAGGCCGCAGAAGACCACCGGCTGGACTTCCTTGTAGCCCGGCAGCGGCGTGGTCGAACCGTTCTTCACAGTGGTGATGGTGTCACCGACCTTGGCCTGTTCGACTTCCTTGATCTGCGCGGTGATGAAGCCGATCTCGCCCGGGCCCAGTTCGGGCAGGTCGACGCGCTTGGGCGTCATGCAGCCCACGCGGTCGATCAGGTGCTCGGTCCCGCCCTGCATGAACTTGACGCTGAGACCCTTCTTGATGACCCCGTCCATCACACGCACGAGGATGACGACGCCCAGGTACGGATCGTACCAGGAATCGACCAGCATCGCCTTCAGGGGCGCATCGCGCTCCCCCGTAGGCGCCGGGATCTTGGTGACGATGGCTTCCAGCGTCTCCTCGATGCCGATGCCCGACTTGGCGCTGGCGAGCACCGCTTCGGAGGCATCGATGCCGATGATGTCCTCGATCTCGGCCTTGACCTTGTCAGGCTCGGCGGCGGGAAGGTCGATCTTGTTGATGACGGGCACGATCTCGTGGTCGTGCTCGATCGACTGGTAGACGTTGGCAAGCGTCTGCGCTTCCACGCCCTGCGCCGCGTCCACCACCAGCAGCGCGCCCTCACAGGCGGCAAGGCTGCGGCTGACCTCGTAGGCAAAGTCGACGTGGCCCGGCGTGTCCATGAGGTTCAGCTCATAGGTCTTGCCGTCCTTGGCGGTGTAGTTCAGGCGCACGGTCTGCGCCTTGATCGTGATCCCGCGTTCCTTCTCGATGTCCATGTTGTCCAGGACCTGGGCGGACATCTCACGCTCGGTGAGACCACCGGTGTACTGGATCAGGCGGTCGGCCAGCGTCGACTTGCCATGGTCGATGTGGGCAATGATCGAGAAATTTCGGATCAGGGAAAGGTCTGTCATGGAAACGCCGTTAGCAGCGGTTTGAGGCGCTGTCAGCCTGCCTTGCGCAGCGAGCGTGAAGGATTTTCATCCGATCCGCCCTTCGGGGGCGTAAACAGCACCGCGCCATTGGCATCAAGCGCGAGCGGGACCGCGAATTCCACGCCCATGCGGTCCTCCCGGCTCCAGCGCGCATGGGCGTCGAGCACGTAGCCCTGCGCCAGGTGCACCGCAAAGGTCGTGCCCACCGGCACGTTCCACAGGCCCTCGATCAGGGCGCCTGTCTGCGAGATGTTGCGGATGGTGCCGTTGTAGGCATGGTCACCATGTTCGAGCACGACCTTGCGCAGCATGGTCTGGCGCGAGGCACGGCTGGAGCGGGGCCCCTGCGCGACCGCCTCCAGACCGCGGGCCAAGCGGGCATTGGCGTCGGTAACGGTGAGCGCCTTCTCGTAGATGTACCCCTGCACGTGGCTGCAGCCCAGCATCCGCACGAGGTCCAGTTCGTCGAGGGTTTCCACCCCTTCCGCCGTCGTCTCCATGCCCAGCGCCTCGGCCAGGCTGACGATGGAGGAGATGATCGCGCCGTTGCGGCTGCCCTTGATGGTCGCGCCGCGCACGAAGCTCTGGTCGATCTTGATCTTGTCGAAGGGCGCTTTCTTCAGATAGCCGAGCGAGGAATAGCCGGTCCCGAAATCGTCGAGCGCCAGGCGCACGCCCACGCCCTTCAAGGCGCTGAACATCGTCTCGGTCGACTTGTCCTCGCCCAGGAACACGCTTTCGGTGATCTCCAGTTCAAGACGGCCGGGCGCAATGCCCGCTTCGGCAATGGCACTCGTCACGATGGCCGGCAGCGCCGGGTTGGCGAACTGCAGCGGCGAGACGTTGACCGCCACGCGCACGCTTTCGGGCCAGCGGGCAAGGTCGCGGCAGGCGGTGCGCAGCGCCCACTCGCCGATCGGCGCCACGAGCCCGGTATCCTCGGCAATGGGCACGAACTTGGCCGGAGAGATGTAGCCGTGGACCGGGTGCTTCCAGCGCAGCAGCGCCTCGAAGCCGGTAATCGTCTCGGTCGTGGTGCGGATCTGGGGCTGGTAGTGCAGCTCCAGCGTGCCATGGGTGATGGCATCGCGCAGGTCCTCCTCCATCTGCTGACGCTCCTTGGCGTCGGAATGGAGGTCGTCATCGTAGAAGTGGTGGCGCCCGCGCCCGCCGCCCTTGGCCGCGTAGAGCGCAAGGTCGGCGTTGCGGATGATCTCTTCGGAGCTCGTGCCGTTCTGCGGGCACGAGGCAATCCCCACCGAGGCACCGATGACCACGCGCGCGCCATCGATGGAATAGGGCTGCGAGAGGTTTTCGATGATCCGGCGGGCCAGATTGGCAAGCCCCTCGGTGACGTGGTGGCCGGGCAGGATCACCTCGAACTCGTCACCGCCCAGACGCCCCACGCGGCCATGCTTGCCCACGGTCGCACGCAAGCGGTCGGCCACCTGGCGCAGCAGCGCATCGCCCGCCGGATGGCCCATGGTGTCGTTGACCTGCTTGAAGCGGTCGAGGTCGAGCAGGAACACGGTACAGGCGCGGCTGTCGAGCCGGGGCGCGGCGAGGATCTTCTCCAGCCACTCGGACATCTGGAAACGGTTGGCGAGCTTGGTCAGCGAATCGAAACGCGCAAGCTGGGTGACGTGCTGCTGCGAGCGGCGGGTCTCGGTGAGGTCGGTACCCGAGCCGCGAAAGCCCATGAAATTGTCGAACTGGTCGAGCACAGGGCGCCCCGAGATCGACCACCAGCGCTCGTCTCCGGGGGCACCGGCGGTCGCCGCGCGCACCGACAGGTCCTTGAAGGAGGAGCGGGTCGAGAGATGGAAGACGAGCGTGCGCTCGTTCTCGTTCTCGTGGCCCCGCAGCAGGAACAGCGCCGAGAGCGGACGTCCGACCAGATCTTCGGGCGTCGTCTTCAGCAGCGCGCAGATATGCGCCGACACATACGTGAGCTGACCACGTCGGTCGGTCTCCCAGAACCAGCCCTGCCCGGTCTCCTCGTATTCGTTGAGCAGTTCCTCGGCGCGGCGCTGCTCGCGCTCGCGCTCGGAGCGCGCCTCGATCTCGGCGCGCACATGCTCGCTGCGCTTCACCGCAAGGTAGAGGCCTATCGCGGTTCCGCCCAGGAGGAGCATGAACGAGGGCACCGAGCCCGAAATGGTCCAGGCCCCGCCCCACAACGCCACGGTGGCCACGATGATCGAGGTCAGCCGTCCTTCAAGCAGGACATTGGCCATGAGGATGAGGATGACGAAGCAGCTGGCGGTCGTCTCCCAACCCAATTCGGGCACGCGCTCGGTCCAGCGCGCGCCGACATGGCCGAACAGCGCCATGGGCACTCCGATCGCGAAGATCAGCAGGAGATAGCGCTTCCAGCCGGTGCGCCCGATGTTCTGCTCCAGCCGGAACAGGCGCGTGCCGGCCAGGCAGATCGCAAAGCTGATCGCCAGAAGACCGGCGGAGAGCGGGGTCGGGAAGCTGTGCGAAAGCAGCCCCATCGTCATCAGGATCGAGCCCATGCAGATGACGATCAGGATCCAGTTGGCCGGAAGGAGATAGAGGAGCGGATCGCTGGTCGCAGCGACGCCTTCGGCGGCCGCCGCGAAATCGCCCGGCTTGCCGCGCGCAGCCGCTACCTTCCCGGCCATCGCAGGCGTGCGTCGGCGTGCGCCGGAATCGCTCCGGGCCGCAGTGTCGCCCGAGCCTTTCCCAGCGCCTTCAATCGTTTGCCGTTGCACGTCCGATTGCGTGGCTCGCGCGCGAGGCGCAGCGCTCTGGCGACCGGGTCCCATTCTGCTCATGGATTGGTCTTGCCGCAAAGCAATTGCGAAACGGTTAAATGTGAACCACCTGCGCGCACTTCGCAGGCCCTGTTCGTACGAAAATTCCCCAAGATGCGCGGGATCGAAGCGTTAACGCGCCCGAGCCACGGCCCTTCCCCATGCAAAAGGGCCGGGAGGACAATGCCCTCCCGGCCCTCGAAAGCCGTTCCTGAACGATTGTCTGCGATCAGACGCGCATCGGCATCAGCACGTAGAGCGCGGGGCTCTTGTCGTTCTGCCGGATGAGCGTGGGCGCCCCGGCATCGGCGAGGTGCAGCTCGACCGAATCGCCGTCGATCTGCCCCAGGATGTCCTTGAGATAGTTGGCGTTGAAGCCGATCTCGAAGCTGTCCGCACCGTAACCGGCGGGCACTTCCTCGGCCGCGGTGCCGTTGTCGGGCGAGGTCACCGAGAGCGTGATGCGGTCAGTGTCGAGCGCCATCTTCACCGCGCGGGTCTTTTCGGTGGCGATCGTCGCGACGCGGTCCACACCTTCGAAGAAGGCGCGCGGATCGAGCGTCAGCAGCTTGTCGTTCCCGGTCGGGATGACGCGGGTGTAATCGGGGAAGGTCCCGTCGATCAGCTTGCTGGTCAGCACGACGCCGATCTCACCGCCGAGCGTGAAGCGCACCTTGCTTGCCGACATGTCGATCAGCACGTTGGAATCGAGCGATTCCTCCAGCAGCTTGCGCAGTTCGGCGACGCATTTGCGCGGCACGATCACGTCGGGCATGCCATCGGCCCCGTCGGGACGCGCGATGGTGAAGCGGGCAAGACGGTGGCCGTCGGTCGCGGCGGCCTTCAGCTCGTCCTCGGTGACGTGGAAGAAGATGCCGTTGAGGTAGTAGCGCGTTTCCTCGGTCGAGATCGCAAAGCGCGTCCGGTCGATCATCTGCGCCAGCGTGGCGGCCGGAATCTCGAAGCTGGTCGGCAGCTCGCCTTCGGCGATCATGGGGAAATCGTCGCGCGGCAGCGTGGGCAGCTGGAAGCGGCTGCGGTCGGCCTTGACGACGAGGCGGTTGTCCGCGGCGGCCAGGCTCACCTCGCTGCCGTCGGGCAGCTTGCGGGCGATGTCGAACAAGAGGTGTGCAGACACCGTGATCGCGCCGGGTTGTTCGACATGGTTGGCGTTGAGCGTCTCGACCACCTGGAGGTCGAGGTCGGTCGCCATGATGCGCAGCGACGAGGTGCCCGACGCCTCGATCAGGACGTTCGAGAGGATGGGAATGGTGTTGCGGCGTTCGACAACGGACTGCACGTGGCTCAGGCAACGCAGCAGCGTGGAACGTTCAATGGTGGCCTTCATAGCAGCCTCAGGTCCCCTTTGGTCGGCCCGGGAATGTTCATAATCCCCAAAAACAGGACAAATATCTCTAACGGACGCAAGCCTCGCGGCAAGCGGGAACTGGTCCACAGAAGGTGAATCTGGGGATAATTCGGGGGAGTTTCATGCTTTTTTCGCATGAGGGCGCTGGCAAGATTGATCTTGCACTGCAGCAAGGAAGCGCCATGTTCGCTTCAAAGCCCCTGAGATGCCAGCGAAACCACGGGAGTCGAAGCGACGTGTCGAGTACCCTTCACATCCAGCGCAAGGACCACGACGGCGCCCTTGCCATGATCGACCTCGAGGACTGGAAAAAGGCGGTCGCCACCATCGAGGACCTGCGCCTTGCCGATGGCGATGCGCAGCAGATCAATCCGCGCACCCACGAGATCGTCTCGATGCCCAACCGCGGCGGCGACGTCGAGATCTGGCGCCCGGACTGCGAGGACTGGCTGCGCGTGTTCTGGTACTCGCCCGAGGGCTACATCAGCTTCCCCGCCCCCGAGCCGGGCGTGCGCGAGGAGCTACACCGCCTCTCGCTCGCGCGCAGCCTTGCCCTGAAACTCGACGCCAAGATCTACGATGACGAAGGCGTGGAAACCGACTAGCGCGCCGCACTCGCCTGCGCGAGAGGCGCGGCGGCAAGATCCGCGCTGTCGAGGTTCTCGACCTCACCTTGCGCGTCGATCACGAACAGTCCCGATCCAAAATCCGGCCCCTCGGTGATGATGTGCACCATGTAGGGCTGGCCGGGGACGAGCGGCGGCGGGGTCTCCTCTCCGGGAACGCCCAGCGCCTGCCCGTAGGCAAGCGGGAACGTGGCCGAACAGGCCTCCTGCGAAACGGCCTGCGACCACACCGGCGCGCCTTCCAGCCCCGAACCGTCGACACCCACGCCCAGGACGTCCTCGCCCGAGGCAACCGGGGTCACCGCGACCTCGCGCACGCAGCCCGGATCGCCCCAGCCGCCCCAGTTGCCGGGGGTGAAGACGATGGAATCGCCCTCCTTCCCGGCCGCGAGGTCATAGTACTGGGTGCAGCCTGCCAGCAGCAGCAGGACAAGCGCAGCTGCGGCAGGACGCACCCGGCATCGCATCAGATCATCACCATGCCGCCGTTGACGTGCATGGTCTGGCCGGTGACGTAGCCCGCTTCCTTCGAGGCGAGGAACACGGCCGCCGCGGCGATGTCATCGCCCTCGCCCATGCGGCCCATCGGGATCTTCGCGTTGAGCGCGTCCTTCTGGGCATCGGGCAGGACGTCGGTCATCGCGGTGCGGATGAAGCCGGGCGCGATGCAGTTGACGGTGACGTTGCGGCTGGCGAGCTCCTGCGCAAGGCTCTTGGACATCGCGGTGATGCCGCCCTTGGCCGCGCAGTAGTTCATCTGGCCAGGGTTCCCGGTGGTGCCCACGACCGAGGTGACATTGATGATGCGGCCAAAGCGCGCCTTCATCATCGGCTTGGTCACGCCGCGCATCAGGCGGAAGGTCGATTCCAGGTTGATCTTGATGACCTGGTCCCACTCCTCGTCCTTCATGCGCATGGCCAGGTTGTCGCGGGTGATGCCCGCGTTGTTGACGAGGATGTCGATCTTGCCCAGCGCCTCGAGCGCGGCGGGGACCAGCTTCTCGACCTGCTCGGCGTCCGAGAGGTTGCAGGGAATGGCGACGTGGTCGACTTCCTGAGGAGCCTGCGGGGTGTGCTCGTCCAGCTCGTCGCGGAACGCGCGCAGCTTGTCCGCGTTGGAGCCCGAGATCGCAAGGCGCGCGCCCTGCGCGGCCAGCTTGCGGGCAATCGCCGAACCGATGCCACCGCTGGCGCCGGTCACAAGGGCGGTCATTCCGTGAAGGTCAAACATGTCATTCCTCATTGGTTCTCAAGGCTTCCTCGCGAGGAAGCGCACGACGGCGCTTTGCCCGCGATGGTATTCGCCTTCCGTGATCTCGCGCACGACTTCCTCGGCGCAAATGGGTTCAAGCCCCGCGAATTCGGCCAGCAGGCCCTCGCGGGTCATCGTCCAGTCCTTCTGCGAGGGCGGCGGGCCACCTGCGCCGGGCTGGGTGTACTTGTCCGGAGTATAGGCTTCGAGCAGGACCGTCCCGCCCGGCTTCAGTGCGCGGACGACGCGGGCGTGGACATCGCGGCGCAGGCGCGGGGGCAGGTGCGCGAAGATCGCCACCACACTGTCCCACACGCCCGTGCCCATGTCGTAGTCCGCCAGGTCCACCGCGCGCGTCGCGATCTCCACGCCGCGCTCTGTGGCAAGCTCGCGCGCGCGCTGGAGCCCGACCGGCGACTGGTCCACCGCCGTCATATCAAAACCTTGCTGCGCCAGCCAGACCGCGTTGCGCCCCTGCCCTTCGGCAAGGCACAGGCAGCGCCCCGGCGTCAGGTCCGCGACACGCTCGACCAGGAAGTCGTTGGGCTCGCAGCCATAGGCAAACTCGGCCTCAGCGTAGCGCGCGTCCCACATGGCAGCTCTCCCTCGATCCTTCCGGGCCTCTGGCGGCCCAGCTATACCGGCTCAGAGCGTTTTGGCCAGTTCCTCAATCTCGGCCATGCTCGAGGCGGTCAGCACGTTCACATCGCCCGCCGAGCGCTTGATCATGGGCCCCACGACCTTGCCGCCCAGTTCGACGAAATCGGTGACGCCCGCCTCGGCCATCGCCATCGCGCTCTCGCGCCAGCGCACGCGGCCGCAGACCTGCTCGACGAGGAGGTACTGGATCGCGGGCGGATCGGTGACGATGGCGGCCGTGACGTTGGCGAAGAGCGGCACGCTGACCGCGCCGGGGCGCGTTTCCTCAAGCGCCTTGGCCATCGCGTCGGCGGCGGGCTGCATCAGCGGGCAGTGGAACGGCGCGGAGACCGGCAGCAGCACGCCGCGCTTGATGCCGTGATCCTTGACCATGGCGACCGCGCGCTCAATCGCGCCCTTGTGGCCCGAGAGGACGACCTGGCCGGGATCGTTGTCGTTGGCGACGGTGCAGACCTCGACCTCGCCGTCAGGGCCGGTCGCGGCCGCTTCGGCAAGCGCGGTGGCCTTGGCGATGTCCGCGCCCAGGAGGGCAGCCATGGCGCCCACGCCAACCGGCACGGCGGCCTGCATCGATTCGCCGCGAAGCTTGAGGAGACGCGCGGTGTCGGCAAGGCTGAAGGCGCCTGCCGCGCACAGCGCGGTGTACTCACCCAGCGAGTGCCCGGCGACGAAATCGGCCTTGTCCGCAAGGCTGATGCCCCCGTCCTTTTCCAGCACGCGCAGCACGGTGATGGCGTTGGCCATGATCGCGGGCTGGGCGTTGGCGGTCAGCGTCAGCTGGTCCTCGGGGCCTTCGGACATGATCTTGAAGAGGTCCTGGCCGAGCGCGTCGTTGACTTCCTCGAAGACCTCACGCGCGGCTGCGCTGGCCTCAGCCAACTCGACGCCCATGCCCACCTTCTGGCTGCCCTGACCCGGAAAAACGAACGCACGCATCAGCAAAATCCTTTCATCCCGGCCGTGTCTGTCCATGGTGAGTGCCGGGGAAACTCGCAGCGCTTAGTGCGCTCCGCGCCCAAGGGCAAGCCATCGGCGGCGGCCTTCACCGGGCGCTCGCCGCCCCGAAGGGTACGATCCTGTTGGCCGCATCGTGGCCGATGTCGGCCTCACCCAGATAGGCAATGGCGTGGCGCTGGCACCAGTGGCGCGCGATCTCGTCGGCGCTCGCGCCAAAGGGCCGGTCGTTCTCGGGCACCGCGCTCACCCGGCCAAGGCGCAAGCCCGCGATGCCGCCCAGGTGCGCGGTGAGGTGGAAGAACAGCCGGTCGACCGCATAGAGATACTCGGACACTTCCTCGACCATGACCACGTGGCCCGCAAGGCCCGGCATCAGCGGCGTGCCCGCCAGCATGGCCAGCGTCATCAGGTTGAAGGCGACGACGGGGTGCTTTTCGCGCGCAAGGCTGGGTTCCACGTGCGCCTGCCCGGCCCCGGTCAGCCAGCCGAGCGCGCGGCGGATCGCCTCTTCCCCGCCCTCGCGGCGGATGTCGGCCAGCATGGGGCCATGCACGGGGCGCCCGATGCGCGCGCGGTAGAGCCCGCCCAGGAGATAGCCCGCATCCGAATAGCCCAGGAACACCTTGTCCTGCGCCGCATGGTCCATCGCCGCGAGCGCGTCCTCGGCGACGCGGCACGCGCCATAGCCGCCGCGCGCGAACCAGACGGCGTCGATGGCAGGATCGTTGGCGCAAGCGACAAGGGCTGCGGTGCGCTGCGCATCGCTTCCGGCAAAGTGGCCCTCCTCGGCAAAGCATTGCTCGTGGACGAGGAGCTCGACGCCGGGAAACTCGGACGCGGCCAGCGCCTGGACGCGCGCGGCATCCTCGCGGGTGATCGGGGTGGACGGTGCACAAACAGCGATACGCATGGTGATGTCCTTCCTATCCATGTTGTCATGCGCTGCAAGGGCGCATACCGATAGCGCCATGACCCAAAGCCCCGAGGCCGCTGCTGCCGCCGATCCCGCCACTGCCCCCGCTATCGCCACGACGCCCGCGGACCTGACGGCGCATCCCTGGTTCTTCTGCGGCATTGGCGGGTCGGGCATGCTGCCGCTGGCCCTGATCCTCAAGGGCCTTGGCGCGACCATCGCGGGCTCGGACCGGGGCCGCGATCAGGGCCGTAGCCCGGAAAAGTTCGCCTGGCTGGAAGAGCTGGGCTTCACGCTCCACCCCCAGGACGGCAGCGGGATCACGCAAGGCGCACAGACCCTCGTCGCCTCGGCCGCCGTCGAAGACACCGTCCCCGAAGTCGTGCGCGCCAAGGAACTGGGCTGTGCGCGCATGAGCCGCGCGCAGCTTCTCGCCACGCTCTTCAACGCGGCCGGAGAAGGCATCGCCATCGGCGGCACCTCGGGCAAGTCGACCGTTACCGGCATGACCGGCTGGATTCTCACACAGACGGGCGCCGATCCCACGATCATGAACGGCGCGGTGATGAAGAACTTCGTCTCCGAGGACGCCCCCTTCGCCAGCGCGCGCGTGGGCAAGGGCCCCGCGTTCGTCTCCGAGGTGGATGAAAGCGACGGCTCGATCGCGCTCTACCGTCCCAAGGTGGCCGCCCTTCTCAACGTCAGCCTCGACCACAAGTCGATGGAGGAGCTGCGCCGCCTCTTCGGCGATTTCCTCGCTTCGGCCGACATCGCCGCGATCAATCTCGACGATGCCGAAAGCGCCGCGCTCGCCCACCGCGCCAAGGCCGCGATCACCTTTGGCATCACCAGTCCCAATGTGCGCCTGCGCGCCGGGGAGATCGTCGAGGGACCGACCTCGCTCCAGGCCACGGTTCACGACCGGCTGGAGGGCACGCGCCACGCGCTCACGCTGCAGGTGCCCGGGCGCCACAACCTCTACAACGCGCTCGCCGCGATTGCCGCCAGCCACGCCGCCGGGGTGCCGGTGGCCGACGCGGTGGCCGCGCTTTCCAGCTTTGCAGGGCTCGCCCGCCGCTTCGACATCGTGGGCACCTCGCCCTCGGGGATCACCGTCATCGACGATTTCGGGCACAACCCGGACAAGGTCGCGGCCACGCTCACGACGCTGAAATCCCACCCGGGCCGCGTGATCGCCTTCTTCCAGCCGCACGGCTACGGTCCCTTACGGCAGATGGGCGCCGAGCTGGCGCAGGTGATCGGCTGGAAGCTGGGCGCCAACGACGTCGCGATCCTGTGCGATCCGGTCTACTTCGGCGGCACGGTCGACCGCAGCGAGGGCAGCGAACGGATCGTGCGCCTGATCAAGGAAGCTGGCGCGCGCGCCGAGTACGTGCCCGAGCGCAGCGCCTGCGCGGACCGGATTGCCGAGATCGCGCAGGCCGGTGACCGCATCGTGGTGATGGGCGCGCGTGACGACACGCTGACGGTCTTTGCCCGCGACCTGCTCGCCCGCCTCGCCTGAGCCAGGCGTTCGAGCAGAATCGCCGGGCCGCCGGCCCTTCGTGCGGGCCGGACGGCGTCAGGAAATGCGCGCCAGCGGATGGTAGAAGCCGCTCTCGATCCATTCTCCCGCCTTGGCTTCGAACGCCTTGACGTGCGGCGCACAGGCGTGGGCATCGAAGGTCGCGCGGTCACGCCACTGCTCGGTGATCACGAAGCGGCGCGGGTCGTCGAGGTCCTGATGCAGGTCGTAGCGTACGAAGCCCTCTTCCTGGTGGACCTGGGGCACAAGCTCCAGCAGCGCGTCGCGCAGCTTGTCCTCGCACCCGGGCTTGGCGATGTTGAAGGCCACGCAATGGACAGGCTGGGTATCGGTCGTGCTCATGGGTCATTCCTTTGTGCAGGCAGAGGTCGGGCCTCGCTTTCCACGGTGCAGGGCATCCGCGTAAAGAGAGGCCGTTCTTTCAAGCACCTAGCTGGTTAGCGCAGGGGCAGACGGACAGCCCTGCCCTCCTCCACGGCGCGATGAGAAGTTCTCATCCTGCCCTTTCGGGAACCCCTGCCCGCTCGTGCCAGACCGTGGAATAACGACGGCTCGTCCGCCAGCCCCGCAGATATCCCTAAGGGCCCCCAACTCGGCTTTAGCAGGCCCACCGCTAGAGGACGGATGCCACGAACATTCGGGAGCGGATATGTCTTTACCTGCACAAGGTTCGCCCGTGTGGGGGCGACTGGCCAACGGCGGCCTGTCGCGCCTGCAGACGAGCCACCTGGGCACACAGATGCTCATGAAGCGGCTGGAACTCAGCCCGGCCCCGGCCAGCGCCAAGGCCACCGAGATCTACAACTATTTCGTCAAGTGGGAGAGGTCCCTTGCAAATGAAGTCGCCCAGCTCAATCGTCTCTGAGGGCGGGGCCATCAACGGCCTCCTGCCCGTCGACACCGTTGTCGATCTCATCAAGGCCGGGGCCAGCCTCAGCCTGGCCGGCCGCAAGGCCGCGCTCGACCGGCTGCCCGCGGGCAACTGGATCGCGGGCACCTCGCCCTACTTCATGACCGCGCAAGGGGGGCGGATCGTCGATGACGACGTGCTCTTCGTGACCGACCTCGGCGCGATCGGCACGGTTACCTTTGCCACCTACGAGGCGCATGAACTGGAACGCATCTCGGGCGAGGCACCGGATAACGGGCTGGCGCTTGCCATCATTCCGGGCGGCTCGGCCTGCCACACCGAATTTGCCCAGAACGCCGCGAACTACCCGATGGCCTTCATGCGACCGACCGTGGGCTGGATCTCGGGGCACGACCTGGAAAAGGAAGGCCACACCCCCTGGGTCTACGATGGCCAGGTAGCCAAGGCCTTCCCCGACCGCGTCGCGGTGGCCCAGGTCACCCTGCCCGACGGCGAGAGCCCGGTGATCGAGATCGTCAACATCTTCGCGCCCGACGGCGGCGACGTGATCCACTTCGAGGAGACCGGCTTCACGCCTGAATGGTGCACCGTCAACGGCACCCGCCAGCGCTTCTGCGACTACGTGCTGGCGCGGGGCCGCGAGGGGTGCGACCTGCCGCTGGTGGGCAACTACGGCGGCGCGCACGTCAACGCCTCGCTCAAGACCATCGATACCGAAACCGGCACGGTGGAACTGTTCGCGCCCGTCTTCCCCGGTGTCGACTATGCCTTCGCCGCGCCGGTGGCGGACTATGCCGGCGATTTCCGTCAGGCGCTCGCCGAACACCCCACCGCAGGCACGGTGTGGTCGTGCAACTGCATTCTCAACTTCATGTTCGGCAAGCTGGAGGGCGTGGCCATCGGCGGCGCGGCCGGGCCCGTCACCTTCGGCGAGATCGCCTACCAGCTGCTCAACCAGACCATGGTCGTTCTGCGCAAGGAGTGATCCCTTCTCCATCCCCCGCACACGGCCACGGCGCGCCGGGAGACTTCGGTTTCCCGGCGCGCATTGTTTCGGCAGCTCGCGGCGCCTTTACCCTAGGCCGCAGCGCTTCGCGTAGGCCTACGTAAGCCACTGCTTACGCAAAATTCCACAAGCCTCCCTAGGACCAAGGCATCGAAATTCAACGAGGCCATGGCATGTCCGACACGACATCGAAGATGGACATTTCCGAGCGGCTGGAAATGTTCGCACTGACGGAAACCGACAATTCCCGGTTCGGCGGAATCGCCCGGCTCATCTCCCGCGCCGGGCCCGCCGTCCTCGACAAGTTCTATGCGCTCGTCCGGGCCGACCGACGACGGGCCGCCTTCTTCAAGTCGCAAAGCGTCATGGACCACGCCCGCGCCAAGCAGCTCGACCACTGGGTCGACCTGTTTTCCGGCCGGATCGACAACGCCTACATGGCCCGCGCCGAGCGTATCGGCCATGTCCACGCCCGGATCGGCCTGCCGCCCACCTTCTACGTCGGCGCCTATGCCCAGATCCTTGCCGACGTGATCGAACGCGACATGACCGGCGGCCTGGCCGGACCGCTGATGAAGGGACGGGCCAAGCGGCTGGGTACGCTGGTCAAGGTTGCGCTGATGGACATGGACATCGCCATCTCCTCCTATCTCGAAGCGCAGGACCATAGCCGCGAGACCACGCTTTCCTCGCTGTCCACGGCGCTGGAAACGGTCGCGCAGGGCGATCTTACCACCCAGCTCGAGGCACTTCCCGCCGGGTTCGAGCAGATCCAGTCCGACTTTGCCGCGATGTGCGACTGTATCGCCCAGACGCTGGGCGCGGTCGCCGCCTCCTCCGAGCAGATCCGCGTCGGCGCCTCGGAAATCCGGGCGGCGAGCGATGACCTCTCGCAACGTACCGAAAGCCAGGCCGCCGCGCTCGAGGAATCAGCCGCCGCGCTCGACCAGCTCACCAGCGGCGTGCAGACCTCCGCGCAAGGGGCAGGCGAGGTCAACCGCTCGGTCTCCGAGGCCGAAGCCGAGGCGCGCGAAGGCGGACAGGTGGTCGAGGAAGCGGTCGAGGCGATGGACGGCATCCAGAAGTCCGCCCAGGAAATCGGCGCCTTCGTCAACGTCATCGATTCGATTGCCTTCCAGACCAACCTCCTTGCGCTCAACGCCGGGGTCGAGGCCGCACGCGCCGGCGATGCCGGCAAGGGCTTCGCGGTCGTCGCCAACGAAGTGCGCGCGCTGGCCCAGCGCTCGGCCGAAGCGGCGCAGAACATCAAGGACCTCATCGGCTCGTCCGAACAGCAGGTCGGGCGCGGCGTCGCGCTGGTGGGCCGTACCGGCGAAGTGTTCCGCCGCATCGTCGACAAGGTCTCCGGGATCACCGGGCTTGCCGCGCAGATTTCGGACAACTCGCAGAACCAGGCCGGGCAGCTGGGTCAGGTCAATTCCGCCATTGGCGACATGGACCGCATGACCCAGCAGAACGCGGCCATGGTCGAGGAAACCACCGCGGCGGCGCGCAACCTCGCCCAGCAGGCCGAGGATCTGGCCAAGCTGGTGCGCATGTTCAAGCTGGATATCGGCGCGACGGGCGGGAATCCCTTAAGCGTCGTGCCGCCCTCCCCGGCGCCTGCTCCTACGCCGCGCGCGCTTCCGGAGCCTGCGGCCTATTCCGCGCCGCGCACCTCGGGCGCACTGGCTCTTCAGCCCGAAGAAGCCACTGACGCCGACTGGGCCGAATTCTGATCCCGGCGCGCCGGGCAGTCTCGAACAGCAGATAGGGTGAGCTGGCCCCAGCCAGCTACGATCACCCGTGCACAGCGCGCACTCAGATCCGTGCGACAACCTCATCCATCGCGCGAAGTCCCTTCTCGGTCATCCGCACGATAGATCTTCGCCCGTCGCGTGGATCGTCCAGCCGCGTCAGCAACCCCTTGCGCAGCAACACGTTGAACCAGCGCAGCGCCGTTGTCGGAGCGACGGCCGAGGCGATACAGACCGACTTCACGCTGCACTCGCGGCCCTGCTGGTGCATCGCATAGAGATCCAGAAGAATGTCCCAGGTCGGCTCCCCGAACAGGTCCTTGCCCAGGATCTCGTCGCGCAGTCGGCGCACACGGTAGAGGTTCCCGACCGCCTCCAGCCGTGACTTCGGCACCGCCGGTGCATCCACGCCTGCCGCCTCCTGCTCCTCGAGAAGTTTCGTCAGTTCGTCGATGGCGGCGCGCGCGCGCATCATCGCCACATACCCGTCTTCATTCCGATTATCCATCGACATGCCCACTACACTCTCTCCGAACTACAACAATTAAATGCAGTTAAGCACGAATGAGCCGATCGACTGAATTAAATAAAAACAAGGTTAATTATAGACATATGTCCTAATTTCGGACAGACATTGTGTATACCATTAAACAATCAGTGCGCTGTCTTGCCGCCCTCATCCTTGGCGAACATGTGCAAGGCAAGCGCGATGATCGTGCCCAGCACCAGCCCAAGCAGCGCCGAGACCACGGCATAGGACACCCAGCCGGCGATGCCGCCCAGCGCGCCCGTAGCCTGCGCCACCGCGTGCTCGACACCGTGGGCAAAATGCGCCGGAGCCGGCAGGCCCAGTTCCTCCAGGCCGTGCAGGATGATGCCCCCGCCGACCCACAGCATGGCCAGCATGCCCACGAAGCTCAGCACCTTGAGTACAATCGGCATGGCCTTGAGGAGGAAACGCCCGAGGGCCTGGGCCGCCTCGGACGACTTGCGCACCAGGTGCAGGCCGACATCGTCCATCTTCACGATCAGTGCCACCGCGCCATAGACGCAGAAGGTGATGACCAGGCCCACGATAGCCAGCGTCACCGCACGGGTGAGCAGGCTGGCATCGCTGACTTCCGACAGCGCGATCGCCATGATCTCGGCCGAGAGGATGAGGTCGGTGCGGATCGCGCCCTTGGTGCGCGCCTTCTCGAAGGCGACCGGGTCCTTGATCTCGTCGTCCAGCGTTTCGCCGTGCTTGGTGCCCGAGACCTTCTCGATCACCTTCTCCGCGCCCTCGAAGGAGAGGAACAGGCCGCCCGCCATCAGGATCGGGGTGATCGCCTGGGGCAGGAAGGCGCTGAGGATCAGCGCGATGGGGAGCAGGATCACCAGCTTGTTGAAGATCGAGCCCTTGGTGATGCGCCAGATCATCGGCAGTTCGCGGTCGGGCGTGAAGCCGGTGACGTAGCCGGGGGTCACCGCGGCATCATCGATGACCACGCCCGCGGCCTTGCTCCCCGCCTTGGCCACGCCCGCCCCGACATCGTCGATCGAGGCAGAGGCCGCGCGGGCAATGACCGAAACGTCGTCGAGAAGGGCGACAAGACCGGTGGGCATCGTAAAGGGATCCTCATGAAAAACGGGGCAGAAGGCCCCTCAAGACGACATGCGGGGGATTTTTTCGGCAATCAAGCGAAAGCGGCCATAACCGGCGCCTTTCCGGGGCCTTGGCACCCATCGCAGCGGCCTTGCATGAGCCCCCAATCACGAAAAAACGCGAACGGCGCCTTAAAGCTCCCGCGGCCTCACCGTTCTTCCCCATGACCGGAGCGAACAACCAAACGCTCTCACAACTTTCTGAAACTGGGGAATTAAATCATGTCTGTCATCAACACCAACATCTCCGCCATCCGTGCTTCGAACGCCTCGATCGCCGCCAACAAGATGCTCGGCGTGTCGATGGAACGCCTCTCGACCGGCAAGCGCATCAATTCGGCCAAGGACGATGCCGCGGGCCTTGCCATCTCGACCTCGATGACCTCGCAGATCCGCGGCATGAGCCAGGGCATGCGCAACGCCAATGACGGCATCAGCCTTGCCCAGACCGCCGACGGCGCGCTTTCGGAAGTCACCAACATGCTCCAGCGCGTTCGTGAACTGGCCATCCAGTCGGCCTCGGGCACCTACCAGGACAGCGACCGCACCGCGATGCAGCAGGAAGTGACCGCGCTGACCGAGCAGCTCGCCGACGTATTTTCCCAGGCCGAGTTCAACGGCAACACGCTGTTCTCGACCACCTCGGGCACCGACCTCACCTTCGACATCCAGACCGGTGCCAACTCGGGCGAGACGGTCACCCTGACCTCCACCGCGATCAACGGCACGCTGATCGACGCCACCGCGCTCGACGTCTCGACCGCGGCGGCCGCCAGCACCACGCTCGACAACGTCGACACCGCGCTCCAGGAAGTGAACGCCACCCGCGCCTCGCTCGGCGCCGGTCAGAACCGCCTCGAATCGGTGGTCAACAACCTGACCAGCACGGTGACCAACCTTTCCGATGCCCGCAGCCGGATCGAGGATGCCGACTACGCGGTGGAAACGACCGCGATGGCGAAAGCGCAGATCCTCAGCCAGGCGTCGACGGCGATGATCGCCCAGGCCAACCAGGCCCAGCAGAACGTGATGAGCCTCCTGCGCTAAGCGCAGCGAGCCTCAGACCAACCAGGTCCCGAAAGCACCCGGTGGGGAATGGTCCCCACCGGGGCAATCGCGTTTGCAGCTGATGGCTGCACGTTCAGCGTGCCTCAGGCAGGTTGTCGGGCGTGGCGACGGCGGAAGCCGGCGCGCGCACGCCGCCCTCCCCCTCTTCCATCACGTCCGCCCGCGAGCGCCCGGCCGGCACGAAGTCCTCCGGGTTGCCCGGGGTCTCGGGCACCAGCCGCCAGACGGTATTCGACAGGTCGTCGCAGATGATGAGCGCGCCGCGCGGATCGAAGGTCACGCCCACCGGACGCCCCCGCGTCATCCCGTCCTCGCCGCGAAAGCCGGTGACGACATCGACCGGGTCGCCCGCGGGACGCCCGTTGCTGAAGGGCACGAAGACCACCTTGTATCCGACGGGCTCGCTGCGGTTCCAGCTGCCGTGCTCGCCCACGAAGGCGCCTTGCGCAAAGCGCTCGCCCATGATCGGGGCAGAGAAGGCAACCCCCAGCGCCGCGACATGGGCGCCCAGCGCATAGTCGGGCTTGATCGCGGAGGCGACGAGGTCGGGCCGCGCGGGCTTGACCCGGGTGTCCACGTTCTGCCCCCAGTAGCTGTAGGGCCAGCCGTAGAAAGCCCCGTCACGCACCGAGGTCAGGTAGTCGGGCACGAGGTTCGCGCCCAGTTCGTCGCGCTCGTTGGCGACCGCCCAGAGCTCGTCGCTGCCCGGACGGAAGGCGAGCGCGGTCGGGTTGCGGATGCCGGTGGCAAAGGGGCGGTGCATGCCGGTGCGCGCGTCGATCTGCCAGACCATCGCGCGGTCCTCCTCCACGTCCATCCCCCGGTCGCCCACATTGCTGTTCGAGCCGATGCCGACATAGAGGAAACGCCCGTCCGGGCTCGCCGCCAGCGACTTGGTCCAGTGGTGGTTGATCTTCGCGGGCAACTTCGTGACCCGGATCGGCGGCGCATCGGCCCTGGTCTGCCCGTCGCGGTAGGTGAAGCGCACCAGCTCGCCCTGGTTGGCGACGTAGATCATGCCGTTGGCGAAGGCGAGGCCATAGGGCGCATCGAGCCCCTCGGCAAAGACACTGCGCACCTCGTAGGTGCCATCGCCATCGGCATCGCGCAGCAGGGTCAGGCGGTTGCCGCCCTCCACCGATGTTTTGCCCTTGGCCTTGATGTAGCCCGCGATGATGTCCTTGGGGCGAAGCTTGGGCGCATGGCCACCGCTGCCCTCGGCCACCAGGATATCGCCGTTGGGCAGGACCAGCGTCTGGCGCGGCACCTTGAGATCGGTGGCAATGGCCGTGATCGCATAGCCCTCGGGCACCTGCGGCCGGGCATCGCCCCAGGAGGCGGGATTGGCAATCTCCATGTTGGGCAGAAGTCCGCGCTGCTTTTCGGGAAGCTGCGGGTTCTCGCCATACTCGGGTGCCTCGCTGCCGCCCGAACAGGCCGTGAGCGCCACGCAGGCCGCCAGCGTGCCGAAGACGAAACGCGCCCTCATGCCGTCTCTCCCTTGCGCAGCGTGGCAAAGCCGAACCAGACCGCGACAAGCGCAAGGCCGGTCACCAGGATCGAGAGCACAAGACCAGTCGGCATCGAGGCCCACCCGTCCTTGGCGTGAATGAACGAATTGACGAGACCGATGGCAAAGGTCGCCGCCACCAGCACCAGGTAGATGATGCCCCGGCCAAGGCCGCGAATGGTGTCGACCAGCGCAAACACCAGCGCCAGCCCCAGGAACAGGAGCGCGCCCGCATTGAGCCAGGAGGCAAAGTTGGTCCACTGCACCTCATAGCTGGCGGCATAGGCCCAGTCGCTCAGCAGCGTGCCCGCAAAGAGCGGCAGGGAACCGGCCAGAAGCGCGGCGTGCACCGGGTGCAGCGCGCGCGCCGGAGCGGGGCGAAATCGATGAGAAAGAGGCATGGCGGCGATCCCATGTCAGGAGGAGGAAATGGCCGGGCGGCACCAAGGGCGCCGCACACGGCGATACCTCTCCACAAAGCGGAACTTGCCACCTTGTTCCGAAAAGCGATTAAAATCGCGAAAATTCAATAGACTTGCGGAGGTTTCCTCGCAGAAACGGCGAGGAAAGAAGCAGGTAGATTCAAGGGGTCATCACCCCTTGACCCCCAAATGGGCGACCTCACCCTTCTCAGCCGAGGTGGCGCGCGGGACGTGAGGTGGACAGTTTGGGGAGCCCGAGGGCGATGGCCCTCGGACCTGCTTCTTCTTCTTTGGACAAAACTTCAGAACTCGACTTCAAGTTCTTCCATTTCCTCAGGCTCAGCCTTGGCCGCGGCGATCCACTCGGCCATCGGCGCCCACTCGGTGATCGTCTTGCAGTAGGCAAGGCACGGCGCCGAAACGGCGACGGCATAGGTGAGGAAGCGGGTGGCGACGGGCGCGTACATGGCATCGGCCACAGTGGGGTGCTCGCCGAAGAGGAACGGACCGCCATAGGTTTCCAGGCACTCGGTCCAGACCGCCTCGACCCGCTCGATGTCGGGGCGCGCGCCCGAGAAGACGGGAAAGCTGTCGTGGCGGACCTTGAGATTCATCGGCAGCGCCGAGCGCAAGTTGGTGAAGCCGGAATGGATCTCGCCCGAGACCGAGCGGCAGTGCGCGCGCGCGATGCGGTCTTCGGGGAAGAGGTGGGCATCGGGGCATTCCTCGTTCAGGAACTCCGCAATGGCGAGCACGTCCCACACGCTCGCCCCGTCGTAGGTAAGGCGCGGCACCAACACCGAAGGCGAGAGCAGGAGCAGTTCGGCCCGGTTGTTGGCATCGTTGGGCGCGGGCTTCTCGATCACCTCGAGCCCGGCCAGACGGCACATCAGCCAGCCGCGCAGCGACCAGGCCGAATAGGTCTTGCTGGAGATCGTGAGAGTTGCCTTCTCGGGCACCCTGGCCCCTGCCTTCACCTTGCCATCAGGCGTGGACGCCGTCTCAACCATGGCTCGTATCCTTCTTTCTCGTCTGGCCGCTCACCGGAGAGCCTATCACTCCTGCGGGCTTGACGCACTGCGCAAATGCCTCTCTTACGAAAGGCGGTTTCGCTTGCATCCGGCAATGATGCAGCGCAGCATGACGGGTGCATCGTGCCTGCGCAAGTGCATGGCGTCACCTGGCAACGGAGCGCGGCGCATGACGCGCGGGACACTCGCGGAAGACAAGGGATAAGACCCATGCTTTACGACGCCTACGAGGCCACCAACGATCTCCTCGCCCCCTCGCGCTTTGCTGCGAAGATGGCGCGGCGCTTCCGCGACGAGGCGCTCGATGGCGCGAAAGACATGCCCTTTGCCCGCCGCCTCTTTGCGCTGGCCGAAGTCTACGAAAAGGCCGCGATCACGCACAAGCGCCCGTCCTATGGCATCGACAGCGTGCCCTGCGGCAACCGCGAGACACAGGTCGTCGAGGAGGTACTCATGGACCTGCCCTTCGGCGACCTCCTCCACTTCGCCAAGCCCGATGTCGCGGTGCCCCAGCCCAAGGTGCTGATCGTCGCGCCGATCTCGGGCCACTTCTCGACCCTCTTGCGCAACACGGTCGAGACCATGTTGTGCGACCACGACGTCTACATCACCGACTGGAAGAACGCGCGCGACGTGCCGCTGTCCGCCGGCGATTTCGGGCTCGACGACTATATCGACTACATCATCACCTTCCTGCAGGAGCTGGGCGATCCGGTCGCGCGCAAGGGCGCCAACGTCCTGGCCGTGTGCCAGCCCTGCGTCCCGGTGCTGGCTGCGGTTGCGATCATGGCGGGCGACGATGATCCCTGCCAGCCGCGCACGATGACGCTGATGGGTGGGCCGATCGACGTGCGCGAATCGCCCACGCTGGTGAACGAGCTTGCGACCACCAATTCCTACGACTGGTTTGCCGCGAACATGATCCAGACCGTGCCCTGGCGCCATCCCGGGGCCGGGCGGCGGGTCTATCCCGGCTTCCTCCAGCTCACCGCCTTCATGTCGATGAACATGGGTCGCCACATCGACCAGTTCCGCAAGCTCTACCAGGCGCTGGCCGACGAGGAGACGGCCACCGTCACCAAGATCGAGAGCTTCTACGACGAGTATTTCGCGGTGCTCGACCTCACCGAGGAATTCTACCTCGAGACGATCGACAAGGTGTTCCAGCGCGCGCTTCTTGCCAAGGGCGAACTGACCTTCCGCGGCGAGCCCGTCGACTGCGGCGCGATCCGCAAGACCGCCCTCCTCACCGTCGAGGGGGAGCGCGACGATATCTGCGCGGTCGGCCAGACCGCGGCCGCGCACCTCCTGTGCACGAGCCTGCGCCCCCACCTGAAGCAGCACCACCTCCAGCCGGGCGTCGGCCACTACGGCACGTTCTCGGGCTCGAAGTGGGAAAAGCAGGTCTACCCCCAGGTCAAGAACCTCATCCTCGCGATGAACTGAGCCCTACACACGAGCCCGGAGGCTGGGACAATTTGTCCCGCCGATCATCGCCATGCCCCGCGTGACAGGCCCTGTGTTCCGAGCTAGGCGCATGACCACCATGCACGCCCTTCGCTCCTTCCTTGCGCGCCGCCTGTGGCTCTTCGCGCTCGTGATCGCGATGGCGCTCGCCATGAAGGCGCTGGTCCCGACAGGCTTCATGATCGAGAGCGCGGGCGCGAAGGTCCTCACGGTCGAGATCTGCGACAGCCAGGGCCACACCCGCCTCCAGAAGATCGCGCTTCCGGGCAAGCCCGACACCTCCTCGCAGCAACAGCAGCACGCGAAGGCCGCGAAGGAATGCCCCTTCACTGCGCTCTCCGCGCATGCGCTGGGCACTGCGGACCCCGCGCTGCTGGCGCTGGCGCTGGCCTTCATCCTCGCGCTCGGCTTCCTGCCTGCGCCGCCGCTGCGGCTCGTCCGGGCCCGCTACTGGACCCCGCCACTGCGCGCCCCGCCCCACCTGTCCTGATCCTCTGAGCCCCCGCACCACACGTCGGGGCCTCTTTCCTCGCGAACATCGCCCCCGCGATGCGCCGCCTGCGTGCGGCCGCGCGGCGCGCGTTCGCCCGATCTTCGCATTCAGGACATTCCATCACCATGCAGACCCATTTCGTGCGCGCTGCGCGCACCGCTCTTTACGCCAGCACCGTCCTCGCCCCCGCCCTTGGTGCCGTCCCCGCCGCGAAGGCCGACGAGGCCCCGCCCCCGCTCACCGTGGTCGAGGGTCACATGCCCGATCCCACCGTGGTCGGCTCGCGCCTCTCCGGGCAGGACCTCCACGAAAAGGGCGCCGCAGCCAGCGACACCGCGCAGGTCCTCGCGCGCATTGCCGGGGTCTCGGCCAACACCGGCGGCGGCTTTTCCGCGATGCCCGCGATCCGCGGCCTCTCCGAGCAGCGCCTGCGCATCACCGTCGATGGCCAGCCGATCGACATGGCCTGCCCCAACGACATGAACTCGCCGCTCTCCTATACCAACCCGCAGACGCTCGCCTCGCTGACCGTGATCCCGGGTGTTTCCCCGGTGAGCCTGGGCGGCGACACCATCGGCGGCGTGATTGCCGCCGAGAGCGCAGCCCCGGTCTTCGCGAAGGACGGCGCGCTTCTGGTGACCGGCAGCGCTTCGGGCTACTACCGCTCGAACGGCAACGCCTTTGGCACCTCGGTTTCGCTGACGCTGGCCGGCGAGAACCTCTCGGCCACCTACACCGGCGCCTACACCCAGTCCGACAACTACAAGGCGGGCGGGCACCTGGGCACCGTCCACTCCAGCGAATACGCCAAGACCGACCACGCGCTCGCCCTTGCCCTGCGCACCGAGGCGGGCCTCTTCGAGCTCAAGGGCGGCTACCACTACAGCCCCTACGAGGGCTTCGTGAACCAGTCGATGGACATGACCGACAACCGCTCCTGGTTCGTGCAGGGACGCTTCCGGGGGGAGTACGATTGGGGCAAGGCCGACCTTTCGGCAAGCTACCGCGACACCGACCACACGATGAACTTCCTGGAGGACAAGCTGCCGGGCTCCATGCCGATGGAAACGCGCGTCCACACCTTCACCAGCGCGGTGAAGTTCGAGATCCCGGCGGGCGAGCACCATGTCCTGAAAACAGGGCTGGAATACCACCACCAGTGGCTGAACGACTGGTGGCCGCCGGTCGAAGGCTCGATGATGATGGGGCCCAACGCCTTCGTGAACATCAACGAGGGATCGCGCAACCGCGTGGGCGCTTACGGGGAATGGACCGGCGACTGGACCTCCAATCTCACCACCACGCTGGGCCTGCGCTATGACCGGGTGGAGATGAACACCGGCGATGTCGCGCCCTATGGCACGGGCATGATGCAGGCCGCCGACGTGGCCGCCGCGGCCGCCTTCAACGCCGCCGACCGCCGCCGCACCGACAACAACTGGTCGGGCTCGGCCCTGGTACGCTGGACACCGAGCGCGGCGCTCTCTCTCGAACTGGGCTATGCCCACAAGGTGCGCTCCCCCAACCTCTACGAGCGCTACACCTGGGGGCGCGGATCGATGGCGAGCCGGATGATCGGCTGGTACGGCGATGGCAACGGCTATGTCGGCGACATCGCGCTCGATCCCGAGCGCGCCGACACCTTCAGCGCCGCCTTCGCCGTCTCCCCGGCAAAGGACGTCCACCTGAAGGTCTCGCCCTACTACACGCACGTGAACGACTATATCGACGCCAACGTGATCGGCACGCTCAATGAACGCGCCGTCCAGCTCCAGTTCGCCAACACCGATGCCGAGTTCTACGGCGTGGACGTTTCTGCCGACGCGGTCCTCCAGGGCAGCGCCGAACAGGGCACCCTCCTCACCGCAACGCTAGCCTATGTGCATGGCGAGAACACCGGGGCCGACGTGCCGCTTTACCATCAGATGCCGCTCAACGCCGCGCTCGCCCTCACCCACCGCACCGGCGCGCTGGAGCTGACCGGCAGCGTCGAGTGGGTGGACCGCAAGGACCGCATCGACACCCGCCGCAACGAGCCCGAGACTTCGGCCTACGCCCTCGTCAATCTTGGTGCGGCCTATACCCTGCAAGGCTGGCGCCTCGGGATCGAGGCCACCAACCTCTTCGACAAGGGCTACTACCTGCCGCTCGGCGGCATGGCGCTGGGCGACCTCGCCGCAACCGACACCTGGCGCCCGGTCGCCGGACAAGGCCGCAGCGTGAACCTGTCGATCTCGACCGCGTTCTGACCGTCCTGTGCAAGGCCCGGCACGCACACCCGGGCCTTGCACCCGTGGCCGTTGACGTCAGGCCCGCTTCAACACGCACCCATTTTCCGGCCCACGATGGACCAGCGCATCAGATCGGGGCGCAGCGCATCCAGACCATCGCGCGTCAGAAGCTCTCGCCGGCTCTCGAAATCGATCTTGAGCGAAGCGGAATCGAATGACCCATCGACATTCAGAGACAGCTTGGTGGGTTGCGTCGAGGTCCGCTTCGTCTCCTCGTCTGCAACAACACTGACGCTTCCGCCGTTGCAGACCTGAGACGCGTGAACATGCCCGTTCTCGATCTTCATGTGCATCGGGCGACACGTGGTGCTCGAAGCGGCATCCGACTGCCCCTCGCCTACCAGTTGCCGCACAAAAAGCTCAATCTGCGTGTCGCGCAGACAGAAGTTGAACGTGCGTTCCTTGCCGAGCGCCCGCGCGTCGTTCTTCCCGTCCAGGCTCTTGCCGAACCGATAGGAGCGCGAGATCTGCACTTCCCACTCTCCGGCCGAAACGACATTCGTTTCACGCGATCTTTCGACAACGATCGGGTCGTCCTCGGACGCAGCGCTCACGAAAACCGCCGCCATCACGATCACCGGAATTGCCAGCAGCCGCCGTCTCACCATGAAATACCCCGCATCGCCGAATAGTCTTGGAACACGATCAAAGTATCAAGATTTACCAATTCGCCCAATTCTTTTCATGCATCCCTCGGTTCTAGCTTTGGGATAGGACTACACCTCCACAGAAAGGGCGCGAAACCGGGGCGCCTCGGAAGCCCGCCTGTCCCATCCCAAGACGGCATTTTCCTACCCCCTCCTCCATAAGCTATAATTCCGGCCTTACCACAAGCCTCTCAATCCCGCCCAATGCGCTGGACGCGCGCGCATGCTCACCTTCCTGCACAGTCTTGTTGCCACCGGATCGGTAGCGCAGGCGGGGATGAGCCGCCAGTCGGCCTATCGTCTGCGGACCCGCAGCGGTGAGGGCTTTGCGCAAAGCTGGGACGAGGGGATCGTGATCAGGCAGCGCATGCGCGCTTGCGGGACGGCGCCCCCCCCCCCCCCGCTTGCCGTGATGTTCGCGCGTGAGCATGTTGCGTGTCGCGTAGCGCAAAGTCACGATTTCACCAGAAAAATAATCATTACTACGAGCAAATTGCCGATCTGAATTATGGAGCTATTTTTAGTTCTATTTTGAGCTTATTGTACTATTCGGCGTTTTTGGAGGTTTTTATGCCTGAGGAGGTTGTCGAGTTTTATACAGGGAAGCAATATATCCCTGAATCCCTATCCGATTCAGAAGTTAAACTTACATTTGTCGTTGAGCGAGAGGGTGGGCAGGCTGGAGGTGGCGGCGATGGCCCAATCACTCCCTCATTCTACGCCTGGGTCAAGAGGCGATGGAAGTTGTTATTTCCAATGTCGATTTTCACCTGGTCAGTGTACTTAATAAGATCAGATTATATTGATCAAATATTGCAGAAACTTGGCCTTGAGGGGAGAGAGGGTGCATCGAGAGCGCTCATTGATTTGTTTGGGCCGCAAGGTATCGGAGCCTACTTGGTTCAGGTATCCATTCTTTTTATAATGATCTGTGTAGCATCAAGACCGCCTAGCGCAACGGGCATTCCCAAGCGAGTTCGCACGGCAATAAATTCTTTCCACAAATACTGGAACTACCTCATGTACTCTTGGCTAGCCCTATATATCGGGCTAATCACGACAACAATAATTAGAATTAATTACGAAGACATTGATAGATTTATTGACATAATAAATGTAACTGAGGATTTGTTAAATAATTTTTGTAGCTATTTCTTGTTTATATTGTATTATAATTTTGCAGAAAACACCGTCGTCAAATCTGGAAATGGCGACGAGTATGTAAATCACTTGAAGCAAGGCCCAGCTATGGCCGCCTTATTTTGTTTCTTTGCCGCTGAATTGATTTTTAGCTTAATGATTGGATACTCAGACAACTTCGCTCATTTGAGCGGATTTGTGGCAGGCGTTTTAACGTGTGCGTTTGTATCCAAGTTGGATTCACCATTCGTACGGCTGCCTAAGTCAGTTTTTATCTTCTTGATGGGCTATGGGTGCATTCAGATGGCGTGGGAGTTTGTTTCGGAGCAGCTGGGAGGCGGGCAGCAGGCCAGGCTGAACTTATTTGTGATATATGCAATTCTCTCAAAAGGCGCCCTCTTTCTTGTAATAGAGTGGCTCTTTCGGACTGGATTGATAGCTTGGCAGTTGCATGCTGGCGCAACAGTTGGAGAAGAGAGTAGTGGGGATGCAGAAAAATATCTCTATGGAAGAATTGTTTAGGCGTACACGTGTAGCAAAATGCCACTTTCGCCTCTTCTACAGTGGACTTTTTAACGCCGTGGAACAGGGTGACAGGTGACACCGTTTCCCCTCTGGAGTGTGTCACCTGTGTCAACCTGGGTGTCACCTTTCCGCGTCCCCCTCACCCGTGCGAATGTGCGAAGGCGGCTTGCATTTGGCCCGCAATCGGCTAAAGGCGCCGCTTCCCACGCGTTCGCACACGGATTCGCGGGAAACTTGAAGAAAGCCGGAGGGGCCCCGCAATGGTGCGGCAAGCCAGCGATCGGTTAGACAGATAAAGGAAGCTGCAGTGCCGCTTTACGAGCACGTGTTCCTGGCGCGCCAGGATCTGAGCCAGTCGCAGGTTGATGCGCTGGCCGCCGCCGCCACCGAGATCGTCGAGAGCCACGAGGGCAAGGTCACCAAGACCGAGACCTGGGGCCTCAAGAACCTCGCCTACAAGATCAAGCGTAACCGCAAGGCTCACTTCGTGATGCTGAACATCGAGTGCCCCGGCGACACCATCGCCGAGCTCGAGCGCCAGACGCAGATCAACGAAGACGTCATCCGCTACATGACCATCAAGGTCGAAGAGCACGAAGGCGGCCCTTCGGTCCAGATGCGCAAGAACGACCGCGACAACCGTCGCCGTCGCGACCGGGAGAACTGATCCATGGCACGTGCATTCTTCCGCCGCCGCAAGTCCTGCCCGTTCTCGGGCAAGAACGCGCCCAAGATCGACTACAAGGACGTGCGTCTCCTCCAGGGCTTCATGTCCGAGCGTGGCAAGATCGTTCCCAGCCGCATCACCGCGGTGTCCGCCAAGAAGCAGCGTGAGCTGAGCCAGGCCATCAAGCGCGCCCGGCACATCGGCCTGCTGCCCTTCATCGTCAAGTAAGGGAGGAATTACCTCATGGATATCATCCTCCTCGAACGCGTCGAGAAGCTCGGCAACATCGGCGACGTCGTCACCGTCAAGGACGGTTTCGCGCGCAACTACCTGCTGCCGAACAAGAAGGCCCTTCGCGCCAACGAAGCCAACAAGAAGGTCTTCGAAGCGAACCGCGCCAAGATCGAAGCCGACAACGCTGAGAAGCGTTCGGCTGCCGAGAGCCACTCGACCAACGTCGAAGGCAAGCAGGTCGTCCTGATCCGCGCCTCGTCGAACTCGGGCCAGCTTTACGGTTCGGTCACCGTGCGTGACATCGCGGAAGCCCTGAACGCCGAAGGCGCGCAGGTCACCAAGCAGATGATCGTGCTCGAGCACCCGATCAAGACCCTCGGCGTCTTCGACGTGCGCGTTTCGCTGCACCCCGAAGTGGCCGTCAACGTCCAGGTGAACGTCGCACGTTCGCCCGACGAAGCCGAACTGCAGGCCCAGGGCGTCAACGTCATGGAAGCCATGTTCGAAGAAGACACCAGCGGCTTCACCGAGGCTTACGATCCCAACGCCGAGCCCGGCGAGATCGCAGTCGAGGAAGAAGCTCCTGCCGAGGACGGCGAAGAGCAGGCCTGAGCCTCCTCTTCCTGACCTTCAGGACACGAAAGACCCCCGCGCCGGACCGGCTGCGGGGGTTTTTTCGTGCCCACTCCACCTGTTGCGCCCGAGCAACGCTCATCGGCCTGCACGAACACGATCCCCCCGCCTGCCCTTGCACTGCAACATGGATTGCGTAACTACAGGCGATGCAAAACAGAATAGATCAGATCCACGCGGAATTGGTCCGCGTCTATGAAACCGCCGTCGCCACCCTCAAGGCCGACATCGCCGCCTATGTCGAACACGGCACCCTCCCCCCTCCCGAACGCCGCAGCCAGCGGGAGTGGACCTACCCCGAACTCACCGTGCGCTACGCCGGAAACGAGCGCGAAGCCGTCTACGGCCGCGCCTTTGGCCGCCTCGTCGAGACAGGCACCTACGCGACCACGATCACGAGGCCGCACCTCTTTGCCGATTACCTGAAGGAGCAGCTCACCCTTCTCGATGCCGAATACGAGATCGAGATCGAGGTCGGACGCTCAGACCAGGAGATCCCCTTCCCTTACGTTCTGGACGGCATTGGCGTGGGCACCGCCACCCCGCAGCAGCTGGCCGCCCACTTCCCGAGCACTGAGCTCGCGATGATCGGCGACGAGATCGCCGATGGCCTGATGATCTTTGCCGAGAATGATCCCAAGCCGCTCGCGCTCTTCGATGGCCTGCGCACCGACTTCAGCCTCGCACGCCTCGCGCACTACACCGGCACCAGCCCGGATCACTGCCAGAAGTTCATCCTCTTCACGAACTATCACCGCTACGTCGACGAGTTCGTGGACTGGGCGGGCACGCAGATCGGCCAGGATGGCTTCACCGCACTGGCCGGTGCGGGCGGGCTTTATCTCGACGAGCCGACCGACAACGCGCGCGCGCGCCTGTCCGACACCGCCTGGCGCCGCCACCAGATGCCCGCCTATCACCTCGTGCGCGAGGACAAGTCGGGTATCACCCTCGTCAACATCGGCGTCGGCCCTTCGAACGCCAAGACGATCACCGATCACCTCGCGGTCCTGCGCCCCGAGGCCTGGCTGATGATCGGCCACTGCGGAGGCTTGCGCGAGACGCAGCGTATCGGCGACTTCGTGCTCGCCCACGCGTACCTGCGCGACGACAAGGTCCTCGATCCCGTGCTCCCACCCGAGATCCCCCTGCCCGCCATCGCCGAGGTCCAGCAGGCGCTTGCCGAGGCGGCCGAAATCGTCAGCGGCGACAGCGGCGCGAACCTCAAGAAGCGCATGCGCACCGGCACCGTCGTCACCACCGACGACCGCAACTGGGAGCTGCGCTACACCGCCTCGGCCCACCGCTTCAGCCTCTCGCGTGCCATCGCCATCGAGATGGAGAGCGCGACCATCAGCGCGCAAGGGTACCGCTTCCGCGTCCCCTACGGCACCCTGCTGTGCGTCTCCGACAAGCCGCTCCACGGTGAACTGAAGCTGCCGGGCCAAGCCAACCGCTTCTACGAGGAAGCCATCGCCGGGCACCTCAAGATCGGCCTCCACGCCTGCGCCCTGCTGCGCGCCGAGGGCGACAGCCTCCACAGCCGCAAGCTGCGCGCCTTCGATGAGCCTCCGTTCCGGTAAGGCTCGCTCGATCAGATACGAAAAAGGCCGGGACGCCGCGTTCGCGTCCCGGCCTTTTTTTGCGTAACGTAAAGGCTTACCAGCCCGCCTTCTGCCCCTTGTTCTGCTTGTCGAGCCAGTCCTTGAGCGGCGCGAAGTAGTCGAGCATCGGCTTGGCACTCATCTTCGAGGAGCCGGTGAACGCCTTGAGGGCTTCGGGCCAGGGCTTGGACATGCCCATGCTCAGCATCGCCTCGAGGTTCTTGCCAACCTCCTTGTTGCCGTAGAAGCTGCAGCGGTGCAGAGGCCCAGTCCACCCGGCCTGCTTGCACGCGGCCTGGTAGAACTGGAACTGCAGGATCCGGGCAAGGAAATAGCGGGTGTAGGGCGTGTTGCCGGGAATGTGGAACTTGGCCCCTGCATCAAAGCCATCGGCCGGACGCTCCACCGGCGGCACGATACCCTGGTACTCCAGACGCATCTTGGTCCAAGCCGAATTGTACTGCGCAGGCGTGATCGAACCATCGAAGATGCCCCAGCGATAGCGGTCGATCATCAGACCAAATGGCAGGAAGGCCACCTTGTCCATCGCCTGGCGCAGGAGCAGGCCGATATCCTTGTCTGCGCTCGGCACCTTGGCGGCATCGAGCAGGCCGATCTGGACGAGGTAGCGCGGCGTGATCGAGAGCGCCACGAAGTCGCCAATCGCCTCGTGGAAGCCATCGTTGGCCCCGTTGAGGTACAAGTAGGGCTGCTCGTTGTAGGCGCGCTGGTAGTAGTTGTGGCCCAGTTCATGGTGGATCGTGACGAAGTCCGTCGAATTCACCTTGGTGCACATCTTGATGCGGATGTCGTCCTTGTTGTCGACATCCCAGGCCGAGGCGTGGCAGATCACTTCCCGGTCGGCGGGTTTGGTGATCATCGAGCGCGTCCAGAAGGTTCCCGGAAGCGGATCGAAGCCGAGCGAGGAATAGAAGCCCTCGCCGGTCTTCACCATGTCGACAGGCGTCTGGCCCTTCGCCTTGAGCAGATCACCGATGTCGTAGCCCAGATCGCCAGCCCCTTCGGGCGCGACGAGCGGGTAGATGCTCCCCCATTCCTGGGCCCACATGTTGCCAAGCAGATCGGCACGGATCGGCCCGGTCTGCGGTTGCACGTCCGAACCGTATTTCGCGTTGAGCTTGTTGCGGACATAGGTATGCAGCGCAAGATAGAGCGGCTTGACCTCCTGCCACAAGCGCTCGGTCTCGGCGGCGAAAGCTTCGGGCTCCATGTCGTAGCCGGAGCGCCACATCGCGCCGACGTCGGCATAGCCTAGTTCCCGAGCACCGGTGTTGCCGATCTCGACCATGCGCACATAGTCATCCTTCATCGGCGCACCGACATTGTCGTGCCAGCTCGCCCACATCTCGGCAAATTCGGCCGGTGTATGATCGAGGTTGCCCATTTCCTCCTCGATGTCCGAGCCGTTGATCTCCGCGCCATTCAGAGTGCCACGGCCCTTGCCGTAGGTCGCACTCAGATCAGTCATGATCGTGCCCAGTTCGTCCGCCGCGCCGGGCGTCGTCGGCGCGGGCATGACAATGCCCTGGCTCAGAATTGCGAGCTTGCGCACGACGTCCGGATCAAGCCCCGAGATGTCCTTGTAGCGCGCGGCTTCCACCGCGTAGGCGACCTGCTTTTCGGTCAGTTCAGCGTTCGACTTGGACGCGAGCGCGTTGGTGTCATCGGTAATGTAGGTGCTGTTGACCCAGTTCACGTGCGCATTGTCGAGCGAGAAATCGGCAAGGTCCTGCTCAGCCGCAGCGACGAAATCCGCGGCCCCTTGCGCGGTATGGGGATAGCTCGCCGCGGTTTCCTGGGCCCAGGCGGCGGGGACTGCGGCAAAGGACAAGCTCGCCGCCAGCGCGGCAAGAGCTGTGGTCGCACGTTTCATGGAAAGAAAATCACCCTGTTATGTGTCTGTCGGACCGGGAGACTAGCCAATGGTCCGACAAGATCAACATAAGAGACAGGGCAAACCGCAAGGGCGCGGGGCCGGAATCAGTCGAGAAGGAACTCGACCATCGCGCGCCCCATCTCCTTGAACGTCACCGAGGACATGTGATTGCCCGGCGTTTCGGCGTAATGACCATCAGGCAAGGCGTCGGCCAGTTCCTGCGCCTTGCCGTTGTCCTCGTCGTCCGCACCGCACACGCACAGGGTCGGCATGGTGATGCGTGCCAGCTCCGAAGGCGCGGTATCGTCGACAGAACCCAGCAGCAGCCGGGCGGCCTCGCGATCGATCTTCATCGTCTTCATGAAGGCCTGGGCCACGAACGCCGGATCCCCACGCTCGATGGAACCGAAACGGTCGATGGCATCGACGAAATGAGCCGAACGACGCGCCCAGCCCGAAAGACCGGACAGGCCCATACCCGCCAGGATCAGACGACGCGGCGCAAGGCCTGCCAGCACACCGCGCGCAGAGGTGCGCGATCCCAGCGAGAAACCGCCCAGATCGTAGTCCTTCAGCTCCAGCTCGGCGATGATGCTCTTGAGGTCTTCGACAAGAACATCCTCGGGATAGGCGCGCGGATCGTGGGGCGCCTCGCTTTCACCGTGCGCGCGAAGATCGGGCATGTAGAGACGGAAGCCCGCATCGACGAGGATTTGCGCATTGCCGTACTTAATCCAGTTCACGTGCGCGCTGGAAAACAGGCCATGCAGCAAGACCAGCGGGCGCCCGCTCGCCTCGCCCATGCAGTGCACCACCAGCTTGGTATCGGCGAACCCCTCGACAATCCGGCTTTCGATCTCACTCACGCGCGCGCCCTTTCTCATAGCAGAAGAGGCAGGCACCGGCCCCGCGGGACCGGCATCCTACCTCTCACCGGGGTCTTTGCGCGGCTCGGCGCGATCTTGCAACCTTAGCCGGAGGCTTTCTCGTCCCACTGGTCGAAGGCTTCCAGGGCCTGCGCGGCATACATCGCGGAAGGACCCGCCCCCATGTAGACCGCAAGGCCCATGGCCTCGGCAATTTCCTCACGCGTCGCGCCCGCCCTCTGCGCACCCGAGGAATGGTAGGTGATGCAGGGCCCGCAGCGCACCGCCACGCCAATAGCCAGCGCGATCAACTCCTTGGTCTTGGTGTCGAGGGCGCCGGGCGCCAGGGCTGCCTTACCCATCTCGGAAAACGCCTGCATCGGCCCCGGCGAGCTCTTCTTGAGTTCACCGATGGCCGGGTTCAGGTCCTTCGCCATCTGCGGCCAGTCGTGAAAGTTGCTCTTTGACATACCCTCTACCTCCTTGCTGGGAGCACTGTGCGCCCCGCGATCCGCGTGTCGCCTTGCGCCAGATCAAGAGCCACCCAACGCAGGCCCACATTCCATGGCAGCGCCTCCATCGCCGCACTATCGGGGTATGCCCTGAGGCTCGCTTGCTACATGGAGTGCGAAGCGTGAGGCTCACAAAAAGAAGAACCCCCGCCAGGACACCTGACGGGGGTTCTTCGAAATCCGCTTCGCAAAGGTGCTGAAATCAGCCCTTCTTGAGGTGGCGACGGCCGAGCAGTTCCGCGATCTGCACCGCGTTGAGCGCCGCGCCCTTGCGCAGGTTGTCCGAGACGCACCACAGCGCGAGGCCGTTCTCGACCGTGGGGTCTTCGCGCACGCGGCTGATGTACGTAGCACTGTCGCCCACGCACTCGACGGGGGTGACGTAACCACCGTCCTCACGCTTGTCGACGAGCATCACGCCCGGAGCTTCGCGCAGGATGTTCTGCGCTTCCTCGGCCGAGACTTCCTTCTCGAACTCGATGTTGAGCGCTTCGGAGTGGCCCACGAAGACCGGCACGCGCACGCAGGTTGCATGGAGCTTGATCTTGGGATCCATGATCTTCTTGGTCTCGACGACCATCTTCCACTCTTCCTTGGTGGAACCATCGTCGAGGAAGACGTCGATGTGCGGGATCACGTTGAAGGCGATCTGCTTGGTGAACTTCTTGGGTTCGACCTGATCGCCCACGAAGATCGCGCGGCTCTGCTCGAACAGCTCATCCATGCCCTGCTTGCCCGAGCCGGAAACCGACTGGTAGGTCGAAACAACGACGCGCTTGATGCCGAAGGCATCGTGCAGCGGCTTGAGCGCCACAACCATCTGCGCGGTCGAGCAGTTGGGATTGGCGATGATGTTGCGCTGCGTGTAGCCATCGATGGCGTCCGGGTTCACTTCCGGCACGATCAGCGGCACATCGGGCTCCATGCGGTAGAGCGACGAGTTGTCGATCACGACGCAGCCCTGCGCAGCCGCCTTGGGCGCGTAGATCTTCGTCGGGCCCGAGCCGGCCGCGAAAAGCGCGATGTCCCAGCCCGTGAAATCGAAGTGCTCGATGTTCTTGACCTTGAGTTTCTTGCCGGTCTCGCCGAAATCAATCTCCGTGCCGGTGGAACGCGACGAAGCAACCGCTGCGATCTCGTCGCAGGGGAACTCGCGCTCGGCAAGGATGCTCAGCATTTCGCGGCCGACATTTCCGGTCGCGCCGACAACGGCTACCCGGTAACCCATTTCAAGATCCTTCTTGGCTTAACACGCAAGGGCCCATGCCCAAGCGTGAAGGCGGGCGGTTACAGGGTCCTGCCCCCAATGACAAGCGCCCTTTGCCATTGATTGCGCAAAATGCGCCCGATTACCGCAAAAGATTACGCAAATAGCGGCAGAGACACGCAAAATCGGTCAATTCCGGCCCCGCACAGGCTCTCGATGCGCCCACAGCACAAAGGAAAAGGGCGCCCACCGAAGCGACGCCCTTTCCCTTTTCTCAATCCGATGATCGGCTCGCTCAGTGCGCCGTCGCCCCGCTCACGCCGCCGTGGGCCGGAGGCGCTGCCGCAAGTTCGTCAGCTTCGGTCCACTCGATGGGCTCGAGCGTTTCGGTCAGCGCGCGGGCCAGCACTTCGTCGACATGGCTGACGGGAATGATGTCCAGGCCCTGCTTCGCGTTCTCGGGGATCTCAGCCAGGTCCTTACGGTTTTCCTCGGGGATCAGCACCGTGGTGATGCCACCGCGCAGAGCCGCCAGGAGCTTTTCCTTGAGACCACCGATGGGAAGGACACGACCACGCAGCGTCACTTCGCCCGTCATTGCAACATCCTTGCGCACCGGCACACCGCTGAGCGTCGAGACGATGGAAGTCACCATGCCGATACCCGCCGAAGGACCGTCCTTGGGCACGGCGCCTTCGGGAAGGTGAATGTGAATGTCGCGCTTGTTGAAGATGCTCGGCTTCACCCCATAGGCGGGCGAACGCGCCTTCACGAAGCTCCAGGCGGTCTGGATCGATTCGTTCATGACTTCGCCCAGCTTGCCGGTTGCCTTGATCTGGCCCTTGCCCGGAACGGTCACGCTTTCGATGGTCAGCAGCTCGCCACCCACTTCGGTCCAGGCGAGGCCCGTCACCGCGCCGACCTGGTTCTCCTCTTCGGAGTTGCCGTGGCGGAACTTCTGGACACCGGCGTAGTCGGCCAGGTTTTCGGGCGTGATGGTCACGCTCTTGGCCTTGCCTTCGAGGATCTGGCGCAGCGACTTGCGCGCGAGACGCGCGATCTCACGTTCCAGCGTACGCACGCCCGCCTCGCGGGTGTAGTAGCGGATAAGGTCGCGAAGGCCCGCTTCGGTCAGCGTGAACTCGCCGTCCTTGAGACCATGCGCCTCGACCTGCTTGGCCACGAGGTGGCGCTCGGCAATCTCGACCTTCTCGTCCTCGGTGTACCCTTCGAGGCGGATGATCTCCATGCGATCAAGCAGCGCCTGCGGCAGGTTGAGGCTGTTCGCGGTGCACACGAACATCACGTCGGACAGATCGATGTCGAGTTCGAGGTAGTGATCCTGGAACTTGGCGTTCTGTTCGGGATCGAGCACTTCGAGAAGAGCCGAAGCCGGATCGCCGCGGAAGTCCTGGCCCAGCTTGTCGATCTCGTCGAGCAGGAAGAGCGGATTCGACTTGCCTGCCTTGCGCAGGTTCGAAACGATCTTGCCCGGCAGCGAGCCGATGTAGGTGCGGCGGTGGCCGCGAATTTCGGCCTCGTCACGCACGCCGCCCAGCGACTGGCGAATGAACTCACGCCCCGTCGCCTTGGCGATCGACTTGCCCAGCGAGGTCTTGCCGACGCCCGGAGGCCCGACGAGGCACAGGATCGGCCCCTTGAGCTTGTTGGTGCGCGCCTGGACCGCGAGATATTCGATGATGCGGTCCTTGACCTTGTCGAGCGCATAGTGGTCGGCGTCGAGCACGTCCTGCGCGGTCGAAATGTCACGCTTGAGCTTGCTCTTCTTGCCCCACGGCAGGCCAAGGAGGATGTCGAGATAGTTGCGCACGACGGTCGCTTCCGCGCTCATCGGCTGCATGGACTTCAGCTTCTTGAGTTCCGCGTTCGCCTTCTCGCGCGCTTCCTTCGAAAGCTTGGTCTTCTCGATCTTGTCCTGCAGTTCCTGCAGTTCGTTGGCTTCCTCGCCTTCGCCGCCGCCGAGCTCGGACTGGATCGCCTTGAGCTGTTCGTTGAGGTAATATTCGCGCTGGGTCTTTTCCATCTGGCGCTTCACGCGCCCCCGGATCTTGCGCTCGACCTGCAGGACGCCGAGCTCGCCCTCCATGAAGGAATAGACCATTTCCAGACGCTTGAGCGGATCATCCTCGGAGAGAACCGCCTGCTTGTCGGAAACTTTCGCGGAAAGCTGAGCGGCGACCGTATCCGCGAGCTTGGCCGCGTCCTCGATATCGTCGAGCTGGTCGCCCGCATCCTGGCTCAGCTTCTTGTTCAGCTTGGCGTATTCGTTGAACTGGTCGATGACCGAACGCATCATGGCCGAGACTTCGGTGCCTTCGGCCTCGACGCCCTCCAGCTTCTCCACTTCGGCCAGCAGCATCTCGCCATCGTCGGTCTGCTCGGCGCGCAGGCGTTCGAGCTTGGCGCGCTCCTGTCCTTCCACGAGGACGCGCACGGTGCCGTCGGGGAGCTTCAAGAGCTGGAGAACGCTGGCAATCACGCCCGTGTCATAAAGATCATCGCGATCCGGATCGTCGCAGCCCGGATCGAGCTGCGCGAGCAGGAAGATGTCCTTGTCGCCTGCCATCGCGGCTTCGAGGGCTGCTACCGATTTTTCACGGCCGACAAACAACGGCACGACCATGCCGGGAAAGACGACGATGTCACGGAGCGGAAGCAGGGGCAGCAGGTTCAAGGGCATTTCCATCTGGTCTTGTTCGTGGAGGGCAGTAACGGCCACCCACCTTAGAGTGTTCCACGATATGGGGGCGAATTATCAATCCGCAATGGAGGTAGCGCGCAAAGCCTTGTGGAAGTGCTTCACAGGCCCTGCGGCAGTTCCCCCTGCCCCATGCAATCGAGGTACAGCCGGGTCGCCCAAGGTGCGGGCAACCCGGCACAAATTCATCAGAACGGCATCTTGAAGCCCGGCGGCAGACCCATGCCCTGCTGCGCCTTGCCCATCTCTTCGTTCGCCACCGAATCGGCCTTGACCCGTGCATCGTTGTAGGCCGCGGCGATCAGGTCCTCGAGCATACCCTTCTCGCTCGGCTGCATCAGGCTGTCGTCGATGGCGACGCCGATCACGCGGCCCTTGGCCGAGCAGCGGATCTTCACAAGGCCGCCCCCCGAAAGTCCTTCGACTTCCATCGAGTCGAGCTTGCTCTGGGTCTCGGTCATCTGCTTCTGGATCGTCTCGGCGGCCTGCTGGGCCGCCTGGATCATTTCTTCCATGGACTTCATTGCATTATCTCCAGTTGCGGCCACCGCCGCCGATGGCGGCGGGCCGTTCATCCTCGATCAGTTCGGCGTCCGGGAAGGCCGCCAGAGTGGCCTCGACCAGCGGGGCCTTGCGCAGAGCCTGCGAGGCTGCCGCCTGGTCGGCCTCGGCCCGCTCGACAATCGTCGGCATCCCGCCACTCTCGACGCGCACGACTTCCCAGCGCTGGCCGGTGGCCTTGGCAAGACCATCGCGCAGGTAGCCGCTGATATCCTCGCGAAAGCTCGGTGCAAGCTCGTATTTCAACGTGCCCGGTGCAAGATGTGCCACCCGCACCTGCATGCGCATGATGTTCGCGACCGTCGGACCGCCCGCGTGCTCGACTTCGTCGACCAGGCTGTCCCAGCGCGCGGCCAGGAATTCCGGTGCGACAGCCTCAGGCTCAGAAGCTAGCGGAGCTGCAGGGGCCGGAGCGGCGGCCTGCTCAGGCGCTGCCGTCGAAGCAGCCGAACCTGCAGGGGCAGCAGGCGCGGGTGCCTCACCCGTTGCGCCCGATGGAGTAGCAGTTGCGGGGGGCGGTGCTGGTGCCTGGGTGGGAGCAGGTCCGCGCGCGACGAGATCTTCCAGCTTCTTCACCAGCGATCCCGGATCGGGCATGTCGCTGGCGTGCATGATCCGCAGCAGCGCCATTTGCGCGGCCACAAGCGGATCGGGCGCGGATTTCACTTCCTCGAAGCCCTTGAGAAGGAGCTGCCACAACCGGTGGACCTGTCCGGCCGCGAGCGACGTCGCCCAGCCTCCGATGGCTTCGCGCTCTTCGGCTGAATGCGCCTCCGGCGCACTGCCGGAAACCTGGGCCAGGGCGATTCGGTGCGCCAGGTCCATCTGCCCGCGCATGAGCGCGATCGGTTCGACCCCGAGCGCGAACTGGCGCGCCACGACCTCGAGAACACCCGCGCCATTGCCTTCCAGCAGCTTCGCAAAAAGCTGGCGCTGCACCGTCTTGTCGGACAGCCCCAGCATGTCGCGCACCTTGTCCGCGCGGACCTGCCCCTCTCCGTCGAGATCGGCATGGGCAATCGCCTGATCGAGAATCGAGAGGCCATCGCGCACCGAGCCCTCAGCCGCCGAGGCGACCATCGCCAGCGCCTCGCCCTCGGCCTCGACACCTTCAAGGCCGCAGACCTTGGCAAAATGCTCGGCCAGCATGGGCGTGGGAATACGGCGCAGGTCGAAGCGCTGGCACCGCGAGAGCACGGTCACCGGCAACTTGTCGACTTCGGTCGTCGCGAAGAGGAACTTCACGTGCGCCGGGGGCTCCTCGAGCGTCTTGAGCAACGCGTTGAACGCGTTGCGCGACAGCATGTGCACTTCGTCGATGATGTAGATCTTGTAGCGCGCCGAGACGGCCGCATAGCGCACCGCCTCGATGATTTCGCGCACGTCATCGACGCCGGTATGGCTCGCCGCGTCCATTTCGATCACGTCGATATGGCGCCCCTCGGCAATCGCACGGCACGGTTCGCACTGGCCACACGGATGGATCGTGGGACCGCCCTCGCCATCGGGACCGATGCAGTTGAGCGCCTTGGCGATCAGGCGCGCGGTCGAGGTCTTGCCGACACCGCGCACGCCGGTCATCAGGAAAGCATGGGCCAGACGATCGCGCTTGATCGCATTGGCCAGCGTGCGGACCATCGCCTCCTGTCCGATCAACTCATCGAAAGTCTGGGGACGATACTTGCGGGCAAGCACCCGGTAGGGCTGCTGCGCTTCGTCGGACGCGACAGCCGGAGCGGCCTTTGCCGGCGGCGGAGGCGCCCCATTCGGGACGGGCGCGGCCGGAGCCGGAGATCGTGTCGGTTCGATGGCTGGAGCCGCCTTCTCGAGAGGTGCCGCAGGCTCGCCACCGAACATCGAGGCTTGTCCTGCCGCTTCCAGTTCCGCCGCACTCGGTCCCTCGGCGGCCTTGTCCGCATCGTCCCCGCGGTCCTGCGTCGGCGCGTCCCCGAACATCGAGGCCTGTCCGGCATCCTCAAGCTCCTGCGAGGAGGGCCGCTGCTCGTCCTGCCCGGCATCATCCCAGGGCGGGCGGTTCTCGGGGTTTTCGCGTGAATCGTCCATCGTGCCTGCAAGACTAGGCGCTTGCGCACGGAATGTCAGGTGCGTTGCGCGTTGCTCCACAGACTCGCGCGCCCTCGATGGCGGGCCGTCCACCGCAGGCAGCTTGCCAAGGGCAGTAACAGCGCACATCACCAATACGCCCCCATCAAATAACTGGATTTGATATGATTTCTGAAGTTCTTGCGCTGCTTGCCGCGTCCGCCACTGCGCCCGTCCCCGCAGCAACACCGCTGCCCAAGCTGCCCGTGTTCGCGGCAGCCGACTGCGCCAGCGCCGATTCGCGCGCAAAGGTCCTGACCAGCCCCTTTGCCGACGGAAGCTATGAGGGGCGCCTGGAGAACTATGTGAATGCGCGCGCGCAAGGCACGCTAGGGCGGCTCGACCACACGGACATCTCCGCGGAACAACGCCGCGCGATTCTGGATGCGACGCTCATGAGCCCCGAATTTGCGTCGACAACCGATGAAAATGCCCGGCGCGACGCCGCTCTCGAACCGCATTTCAAGACACTGGAAGGCGATCCCAGCGACGCCGAGGCCTGCCGCGCCATCGTCCACATCTCGGGCGAGATCCACGCCATGCTGCTTTCGGTCGCAGCCCAGTGGGACAGGCTGGCCCTCACGATTGACCGGGAAATCGCCAAGACCGAAGAGAGCGATTGAGGCCCAAACAAAAACAGCGCCCGGTGGGCGCTGTTTTCAAAGGAGCCGAATGACCCGTCGCAATCCGTTGTGGCTGCTTCCTTCCGGACCTGACCAAGTTGGCGAACGCAAACGTCCATCCGACTCCCGGCGCGCCCTATGGCAATGCTTTGGCAGGAATGCAACCCGGGAATTGCCTGGAGCTCCTGAAGCCGAGCAATTCCTTTCAAACGCTTATCCCTTGAGGGAAAAGCTCAACGAAAGTTGTCGGCGTAAGCCTGAATCTTGAGACGACGCGGCGGAGTCGCGTGGACTTCGGCATCGATACCGTAACGCGTCGCGTAGGCCTTGGCTTCGTCGGCGCTGTTGAAGCGCAGCTGGAGCTGCTGCTTCATGTCGCCCGAACCGGCCCACCCCATGAGGGGATCGGGCTTCTTGGCCTCGGCGGGTTGGAATTCGAGGACCCACTGGTCCAGGAGGGCCTTGCCCGACTGCATGGCATTCTTCGGGCGCTGATAGATGCGTGCACTCATGGGGATGTGCATTGCCCCCAAATCGCGCCAGAAATCAAGTTCAAATCACGCCTTTCCGGAGCGTTCGAACGCGTTTTTGGTCTTCAGGCTGGGGTTCTCGTTCCAGGGTTCGTCCGGCCAGCGGTGCCGGGGATAGCGCCCCTTCATCTCGCGCTGCACATCCTTCCAGCTCCCCCGCCAGAACCCGGGAAGGTCGCAGGTGGTCTGGATTGGACGGCCTGCAGGCGATGTCAGCTTCAAAAGCAACGGATTTTCGGGTTTCCCATAGCCCGGGTGCCGGTCGAGTCCGAACAGGGCCTGGACGCGTACCTCCACGCTCGGCCCGCCTTCATCTTCATAATCGATGGCATGGCTCGTACCGGCAGGACTGCGAAATTCCGCCGGTGCCAGATGATCAATTCGCTGCTGATCATCCCAGGTCAGGCGCCCACGCAGCGCGCCATGCAGGGCCCCCTGGTCGATTGCATCGAGTCGGCGTCCCAAAACCGGACCCAGCCAGCTCTCGAGATCCTCGAGCAGCGCGGCCTCTCCCAGAGCATCCACCCCGGCATGGCGCGCACGCCGCAGGAGCGCCTGCGAGGCCCTGCCCATCGGCACGATGTCGAGCCCACTGGCGCGCACCCTCTCGAGCAGAAACGCGCGAATCGCATCCGGGTCGGGCGCGGGATCAGGTCCGCTCGCCAGCACGATCGCACCGACCCGTCTCTCAAGCCGGGCCTCCACACGCGCCTCCGCCTCGTTCCAGCGCAGGATCGAGCGGCGTTCCATCCGATCAGCCAGCCAGGCCTCGACGTCCGCCGATTCAAGCGGGACACCCGAAAGAATACGCGCGCCGCGCGCCTGTCCCTGGGCATCGCCGATCACCATCCACTCACGCGCGGCGAGAGGCGAGGCCGGATCGAGGACATAGCCACGCCCTCCAGCTGACAACCAGTGCTCCCCACTCGCATCGCGGCGCCGGGCCAGCATGGCGGGCTGCCCCATGGCAAGGAGGATCGCGAGCGGTACGTCCTCCTCCTCGACAGGCCCTTCCATCAGTGCCTGCGCCTTGCGCGCCCAGCCTGCCGCCAGCTTGCGCGCCGCCTCGGCGCGCGCAGAACGATCCGCGCCCCACCGTGCCAGGCGCTGCGCAAGATCATCCCCGCGCCCACCAAGGCCCCTTTCCTGCAAGAGCAGCGCGAGCCGGGCCGCCGTGCGCGCACAGCCATAGCTGCTGGCCTGAAGGATCATGGTCGCATGGCTAGGGCTCATCGGCAGGCGTGCCACCTTGTCTCCGAAGGGCGTGATCCTTCCCTCGTCATCAAGCGCGCCCAGCCCGCGAAGCTGCGCCCTGGCCGCCGCCAATGCAGCCTCGGGCGGCGGGTCAATCCAGGCCATCTGCGCCGGATCGCCCGTCCCCCATTGTGCGAGCGACAGCGTTAGCGGCGCCAGATCGCTGACCTTGATCTCGGGAGCCTCGAAAGCGGGCCGTCCCGCGTGCGCCGCCTCCTCCCACAATCGATAGGCTACGCCCGGCCCCTGACGCCCCGCGCGTCCCGCGCGCTGCGCCGCCGAGGCCTGGCTGGCCGCGTGCGTAACAAGGCGGGTCACGCCTGCGGCCTTGTCGAACTCGGCGCGCCGCGCGAGCCCGGCATCGACCACGATGCGTACGCCATCAAGAGTAAGAGACGTCTCGGCAATGGCGGTTGCCAGAACGATCCGGCGCCGCCCTTCAGGATCGCGCCGGATCGCCGCGCGCTGGGCCGAGGGATCGCATTGACCGTGCAGCGCATGAATTTGCGCAGACGGCAGGCGTTCATGAAGACGGTCCGAGACGCGCTCAATCTCGCGCACGCCGGGCAGGAAGGCGAGAATATCCCCGTCCTCCTCGCGCCAGGCCTGCAGGACGGCTGATGCCACGGATTCCTCGATACGCTTCTCCGCCGCGCGCCCAAGCCAGCGGATTTCCAGCGGCCAGGCACGCCCCTCACTCTCGATGACCTGCGTGCCCGGCCCCAGCAGGCTGGCGAAGCGGGCGCCGTCGAGCGTCGCGGACATGACCAGGATGCGCAGGTCCTCACGCAGCACGTCCTGGCTCTCGCGTGCCAGCGCCAGGCCGAGATCGCTGTCGAGATGACGCTCGTGCGCCTCGTCGAAGAGCACGGCACTGACCCCTTCGAGCTCGGGATCGGCCAGGATCGTGGAGACGAAAATCGCCTCGGTCATCACCAGTATCCGCGTGCGCGCCGAGGTCCGGCTATCAAGCCGCGTCAGATAGCCAACCGTATCGCCGGCCTTTTCGCCAAGCTGTTCAGCCATGCGCTCCGCCGCTGCCCGCGCCGCGACGCGGCGCGGTGAAAGCAGGATGATCTTGCCCGTACACCATGGTTCGACGAGCAGCGTGGGCGCAACCGCGGTGGTCTTGCCGGCTCCTGGAGGCGCGATGAGGACCGCCCCCGCGTGCGTATCGAGGGCCATGCGAAGCTGCGGGAGAACCTCTTCTACGGGCAAGCATGTCATCCCCGGCCTCCCGACAGATGAACGCGTCGCTCACGCGATCTACGCAACAATACGCAAGTTATATGGTTAAATGCATGAAACATAGTAGAAGGAAGGACCTGTCTCATTTTCCGGCACGTGTACATTTCGTCAATCATTGTCCGTTAGCCATGCCTGCGGAGACTTCGGATTTGCAGCAAGACAATAGCCCTCGCCTGAACACCGCGAAAGCCGGTCAGCATCCGTTGGTTGTCGCGCAGTATCTACGGCTGCGCCAGCAGATCCCGGCCCTCTACGGACTCCTGTCCGCCAACACCGCGATCCTCGCCTACACCCATCGGCACGTGGCCCCCGCGATCCTGGCGTACGCAATCCCGGCCGTGCTGATAGCTGTTTCGCTCATGCGCATGGTGATCTGGATCCGGCCGGTCAAGGCGGAATCCTTCGTCCCCAGCCTGGTAGCGGCCAAGCTCCATGCAACGACGCGCCTTTCTTTCCTGTTCTCGCTCGCCTTCGTGTTCTGGGCCTTCACGCTCGACCTCTATGGCGGACCTTATGAACACGGACATGTCACGATCTTCGTAGCCGTGACCCTGCTTGGCTGCGTCTATTGCCTCAGTTTCCTGCCCCAGGCGGCCGAGGCGGTCTGCGTGACCGGCACCTTGTCCTTCCTCGCCCACGCGCTCTACGTCGGAACCGAAGTCTACATCGCGATCGCCATCAATCTGGCGCTCGTGGCCGTCGTCATCCTGAAACTGACCCGCAACTCCTACAACGCGTTTGTGGAGCTCGAGGTCTCGCAGCGCGCGCTCAACAGCGAACGGCGTCAGGCTCAGTCGCTGGGCGAAGAGAACGCCTATCTTGCCCAGACCGATGCTCTTACCGGCCTTCCCAATCGCCGCTACTTCTTCACTGCCCTCGAGAAGCTCCTCGCCGGTACCCCGCGCGAGCGCCCATTTTGCGTCGGGCTGCTCGACCTCGACCGCTTCAAGCCGGTCAACGATACCTATGGCCATGCCAACGGCGATCGCCTGCTCTCCATTCTGGGCCAGAGGATGGTCGAGGCGGCCCCTGCCGACACCATCCTTGCACGGCTCGGCGGCGACGAATTCGGGCTCATCGTCATCGGCGATCTTGAGCAAGCCGAAGCCGTCGCCCAGCGCCTCGCAGAGGAAATCGGCAAGCCCGGGCAACTGGGCGATGTGGTCGTGTCGGTTGGCTGCTCCGTTGGCCTTGCGTCCTATCCCGAAGCGGCGACAACGGCCAATCTGCTGTTCGACCGCGCCGACTTCGCGCTCTACCACGCCAAGAACCACAAGCGCGGTCAATGCGTGCGCTTTACCGAGGAACTGGAGGCCCTGATCCGCTCGGAGCAGACGCTCGATACCGCGCTTCAGGCCGCCGATCTCGACGCCGAACTCTCGCTCGCCTTCCAACCGATCGTCGACACGACGAACCTGCGCTTCATCGGCGTCGAGTGCCTGGCGCGCTGGACATCCCCTCTTATCGGCGAGGTCTCGCCCGAGCAGCTCATCGCCACAGGAGAGCGCCTCGGACGCGCGCGCGACGTCACGCTGATCCTGTTCGACAAGGCGCTGCAGGCCATCGGCGCACTGCCTGAGAACCTGCGCATGTCCTTCAATCTGTCCGGCCACGACCTCTCCGACCCGAGCACGATTGCCGGGCTCCTCGACCGGATCGAGGGAATGGCCTGCTCGCCCACACGCCTTGTTTTCGAGATCACCGAGACCTCGCTCATCACCGAACTCGAACGCGCCCGCAGCGCGCTTGGCCAGCTTCACGCGACCGGAGCCAAGATCGCGCTCGACGATTTCGGTACGGGCTACTCCAGCTTGTCCTCGCTCCATCAGCTGCCGCTCGATGTACTCAAGATCGACCGCAGCTTTGCCTCGCAACTCGACGAGGCGGCCGGACGACGGCTGATCACGGCGATCCGCAACCTTGCCCGTTCCCTTGACCTGGAATGCGTGATCGAGGGTATCGAGACCGACAATCAGCTCATCAGCGCGCGCCTTGCCGGCTTCCCGCTGGCGCAAGGCTATCTGATCGCACGGCCCATGCCGCTTGCCGCCCTGTTGCACCGGATGGAATTGGGCAACAGCGTGCACACGCAGCTGGCCCAATAGCGGGATTTCTCGGGCCTAGAGCCTGCGGATCCCGTAGTCGATACGGATCCGCACCCAGGTGCCCAATTGGGGTTTCCCGTTGATCTGCGGAGGCTTCACGCGGAACTGCCAGGCTGCGTTGAGGACCGCGAGCCCGAAGCCCGACCCCCGCGGCGATTCGCCCAGAATCTGGCAATTTTCGACCCTGTAGTCGGCAATGGTCTGGCATGCGATGAGGCCGTATCCCTCATCGGGCCGCTGCGCAGGCAGATAGCTGGCCAGCTCAGCATTGGTCGGCCGTCGGTACCAGTCCGCGTTGTAGAGGACAGCGCCGCCCGGCCCCTCACCGGGTCCATAGGTCTTGCCCCCTCCCGCTTCGTTTCCGGTCGTCGGCGCTGGCGCGCTCATCTTGCCGATATCGGCCGCGGCCATGTCCGTGCTCGACATCTTGAGCCAGGAGTAGGCAGGCTTTGGCTGCGGTGCAGTCGGCGCCTTCTCCGGCGGCACTTCGACCGGCTCGACGAAGCGCTCAGGAACTTCGCGTTCGGCGGGCTTTTCCTCCTCCTCAGCCTCTTCCTGCTCTTCCTCGGCGGCCTTGTCGCCCTTGTCCTGCTGCTCCCCCTCGACGTCGAAGCTCGTCACCGTGGGAGCGGCATCGTCAAGGCGCGGCGCAATCTGGGTCTGGTAGATCGCGGCCAGCAGAACGAGCACGACGATACCCGCCGACAGCGACGCCGAAAGGGCGCGCTGGCGCGGGGAACCGGAGCGGTAACCGGTATGGGAAAGTGCCGAGACGTCTCGCATCACGGCCTGCCTTAGCCGTCTGCCAAGAGCGCTGCAATTGCCGTGGCCGCGCAAATCGCGCGTTACGCCGCCCTTATCCGGTGCGTAACGCTACACACTTGATATTAAGTGACGATCCGCCCTCAGTAGCGGCGAGCGACCGCGAACTGGACCGCTTCGGCCATGGCGTCGCGCGCTGCGCCCGACGGGAAGATCGACAGCGCATCGATGGCGCGCTGCGCGTACATACGCGCCCGCTCGCGGGTCGCTTCGACACAGCCGTGCTTGTTGATGAGCGTGATCGCGTGGGCGAGGTCCTCATCATCGCAGCGAAAGCCCGCGATGGCCTCTTCCCAGAACTTGCGCTCCTCGGCGTTGCCGCGCGCGTAGGCCAGGATCACCGGCAGGGTCATCTTGCCCTCACGGAAATCATCACCCTTGTCCTTGCCCGATTCCGCTGCTTCGGAATCGTAGTCGATGGCATCGTCCACCAGCTGGAACGCGATCCCGAGGTTGCGGCCATAGGAATCAAGCGCCAGCTCCTCCGCCTCGCCCTTTTCGGCGATCACGGCCGAAATGCGCGTGGCTGCCGCAAAGAGCGCCGCCGTCTTGGAGCCGATGATGTCGAGGTAATGGTCCTCGCTCGTCTCGATCCGGCGCTGGGCGGTCAGCTGGTCGACTTCGCCCTCGGCGATGATCGAACTTGCCGTCGAGAGAATCTTGAGAACCTTGAGGCTACCGTCCTCGACCATCAGTTCGAACGAGCGGGTGAACAGGAAGTCCCCCACTAGCACCGTTGCCGGATTGCCGAAGACGATGTTGGCCGCCGCCTTGCCGCGGCGTGTTTCCGAACCATCGACGACATCGTCGTGCAGGAGAGTGGCGGTGTGGATGAACTCCACGGCGGCCGCCAGCTTGTGGTGGCGCGTGCCCTGATAGCCGCACAGCTCCGCCCCTGCGACCGTCAGCATCGGGCGCATGCGCTTGCCGCCGCCGGCAATCAGATGCCCGGCGAGCGACGGAATCAGGGGGATCTCGCTCTGCATCCGGTCAAGGATGACAGCGTTGACGCTGTTCATGCCCGGCGCCGTCAGCGCCAGCATGGGAGCGAGGGAAGGCTGCGACCCGCGTTCCCGCAAGGATATGACTTCTGCACTCATCGAGGGCGCAATGGGGGCTCGCGCGCTCTGACGCAAGTGCAAAAAGGACGCCTTCGGCTCCATTGCGCGACTGGCCGAGGGGGAAAAGCCATGCTAGCGCGCCCAGACGATGACACAGGATACGCCCGCCTCCGATCCGGTTCTTGCCGGCTTTCGTTCGAGCATCGACAATATCGATGCCGCCCTCATTCACATGCTGGCCGAGCGTTTTCGGATCACGCAGGCGGTCGGTGCCTACAAGGCCGAGCACGACCTGCCCGCTTCCGACCCGGGCCGTGAGCAGATCCAGATCGACCGTCTGCGCAAGCTGGCCGAGGATGCGAACCTGGACCCGGACTTCGGCGAGAAATTCCTGCGCTTCATCATCCAGGAAGTGATCCGCCATCACGAGCGCGCCAAGAACGCCTGATCTCGCGCACACCCTGCCTGCATACGAAAAAAGCCGTCGCATTGCGCGACGGCTTTTTTCGTATGCAAACGGCGCCGCGTCACGCGACGACCGAACGCGGCCGACGGGCTTACTCCGGAACGTATTCCTGGAGCTTGGCCATGAGGGTCTGAATGCGAAGGGCCGCATCGTTGAAGGTCTTCACTTCCGAGCGGTTACCGGTCGATTCGGCTTCCTTGGAAGATTCCAGGTAACCTTCAAGGTCCACTTCCAGGGCGTCGACCAGCATGGCGACTTCGTCCGTGGTCAGCGTCAGGGTGATGTCTTCGTTCATGTCGGCTCCTCGCCTTGTCGCATGAGAAATGGGAATGTCGGTATGGGGGCCGACATAGACCTTCGCGCCCACGCTGCAACCGTTGCCGGGCCACCTTTCCCCCAAAGCGCATGGCCCCGCGAAAGGTTGCCGCTCACACCGTCCCTTACACCGCCGCGCGCGGAAGCCGCAGCTTGACCAGCAAGCCGCCCAGGTCCTCGCTCTCGGCCAGTTCGACCGAACCTCCGTAGATTTCCACGACATCGCGTACGATGGCAAGGCCAAGGCCGGTACCGGGCTTGCCGGTATCAAGGCGCGCACCGCGATCGAAGATGCGCGGGCGCTCGGCTTCCGGGATGCCCATGCCATCGTCCTCGATCCAGATTTCGCACAGCTCCGGGCTCGGATCGGCGCCCGGCGGATCAACGGTCACGAAGACGCTGCCGCCCCCGTATTTCGCCGCGTTCTCGATGAGATTGCCGAGAAGTTCCTCCAGGTCCTGCTTTTCCAGCGCGACCGTGGCGCCCTTGTCGCCATCAAGGTCGAAGCGAGTCGTGTCGTAAAGCCGCTCGACCGCGCGGAACACCGCTTCCAGGCTGGGCCAGACCTCGGCGCGCGACATGCCCGCGGCGCGACGTCCGACCGCGCGGGCGCGGGCCAAATGATGGTCGACGTGGCGACGCATGTTGGCAACCTCGCGGATCACCGTCTTGTCGAGATCGGGATCCTGCGCCGACGCCGCGTTGGTGACCACCGTCAGCGGCGTCTTGAGGGCATGGGCCAGATTGCCCGCATGGGTGCGCGCCTCTTCGGCCTGGTTCTCGGTATGGGCGAGCAGCGCGTTGAGCTCTTCGACCAGCGGGGCGACTTCCTTGGGCAGCGGATCGCTCACCCGCGCCACGCCGGTCGTGCGCAGCTTCTGGATGGCACGGCGCACGTGGCGCAAGGGGAACAGACCGTACCAGGTCTGGAGGCCCGCCATGAGGAGGAGGCCGACCCCAAGCACCGCGAAACTGTAGATGAGGATCGAGCGGAAGGTCTTGATCTGCTCGTCCAGTTCCTCGCGGCTCGCAGCGACGGTGAACATCCACTCGGCATCGCTGCCCGGCAGGATGATCGAGCGTTCCATCACCCGCAGCGGTTCGCCGGAGAACTGGTCGGAATTGTAGACGTGGGGCTGCGCGTCGTAGTGATCGGCCGGGACGTCCAGCGTCAGATCCCACAAGGAGCGTGAGGAAAAGTCCTCATGCCCCTTGGCGCGAATCTGCCAGTACAGGCCCGAATTGGGTTCGAGAAAGCGCTGGTCACCAAGTGGCCGGTTGAAATAGACCTCGCCATCGGGCGCGATCTCGGCCGAGCCGATCATGCCGAGCAGCATGTAGCTGAGTTGCTCGTCGAAATTGCGCGTGACGAGCCCCGCCAGCGCACTGTCGAGCGCAAAACCCCCCAGCAGAAGCAGGATCGAGATCCAGCCCGCCGCGATCAGCATCATGCGCCGCGCGAGCGAGCCGGTATTGGCCGGCATGTCCTGTGCAGGCACCGGTCCGCGCGCGCTGGTCACCTTCGCGTCTCCCGACGCCTCAGGCCCGGGTCGGCTCTGCGGGATCGTCGAGGCTGTAGCCAAGGCCACGGATCGTGGTGATGACGTCGGACCCGAGCTTCTTGCGGATGCGCGTCACGAAGACCTCGATCGTGTTCGAATCGCGGTCGAAATCCTGATCGTAGATATGCTCGATCAGTTCGGTGCGGCTGACCACCTTGCCCTTGTGGTGCATCAGATAGGACAGCAGCTTGTACTCCTGCGCCGTGAGCTTGACCGGCTCTCCGGCCAGGGTCACGCGGCCCGAACGGGTGTCGAGGCGCACATCCCCTGCGGTCAGTTCGCTGGAAGTATTGCCCGAGGCGCGGCGGATCAATGCCCTCAGGCGCGCGATCAGCTCCTCGGTCTGGAACGGCTTGGCGAGATAGTCGTCCGCGCCCGCGTCGAGCCCGGCGACCTTGTCCGACCACGAATCGCGTGCCGTCAACACCAGCACCGGGAAGTTGCGCCCTTCCTTGCGCCACATGCCAAGCACCGTCAGACCATCGATCTCGGGCAGGCCGAGGTCGAGAATGACCGCGTCGTAGTCTTCGGTCGAGCCAAGGAAATGGCCATCTTCGCCATCGACCGAAAGATCGACGGCATAGCCGTTCTGCTCCAGCGTGGACTTGAGCTGGTTGCCGAGTGTGGGTTCATCCTCGACGATCAGGATGCGCAATTCTGGTCCTCCCTCTAGGGTCCCATGCGAGATGGGTGCAAAGCTGTGCAGCGTCAAGCGACGGGGGCGCAGGAGGTTCCCGCGACACGCGCGCAGCCGACCTCGATCACGACGCTACCCGGCTCAGTTCGACTGGCCGATGATCCGCCCTGTACGCGCGTCCACATCGACATAGTAGACCTTGCCGTTCTCGATGAATTTCAGGCGGTAGGCCATGGCGGCAGGATCGTACTCCGGGCCGATGTACTGCATCCCGCTCATGCGCGGCAGGACGATCTTCTCGATCTGCCGACTGGACAGAATATTGCCCGCCCGGCGCTCCTTGCGCACCTGGCCCTGCTCACCGTTCTGGGCCTCGGCCTGAGCTGGAAGCGCAGCCGTGCCGCCAACCGAGAGAGCCAGGACCATCGCGGCCACTGCTGTGGAAGAAAAGCTACGATATTTCATTATGGTCTGGTTGCCTAAGCCGAAGGGATTGAACAAGCCCTGAATGCCCGATGCGCCACGCAGCGGGACAAGTGTTGTCCGTTCGCGACAGGTCTTGCCGCGGTGACCGGGCCTGCGCCGCCAAGGACGCTTGCCAGCCCCTGCCCTGCCCCTGTAGGGCGCTGGCATTATGGCAACTGCACCTATTCTCAGCTGGGAAGGCCTCGGCCTGATCCAGGGCACCGGCTGGCTCTTCCAGGATCTCGACATCAACATCGCCCAGCGTGACCGCCTCGCGCTGATCGGCCGCAACGGCGCGGGCAAGACGACGCTGCTCAAGCTGATCGCAGGGATCGTCGAGGCGGACGCGGGCAAGCGCTCGATCCAGCCCGGCACGCGCGTTGTCACGCTGGAACAGGATCCCTTCTTCACCGGCTACGACACGCTGCTCGACTTCGCCATCCATGGCGAGGACGGCCCGCAGCCCCACGAGGTGGAAGCGATTGCCGACCAGCTCGGCATCGACCTCTCGCGCGAGGCTAAGAGCGCATCGGGCGGTGAGCGTCGCCGCGCCGCTCTGTGCCGCGCGCTCGCCTCCGAGCCCGACCTGCTGCTGCTCGACGAACCGACCAACCACCTGGACCTTGCGGCCATCGAATGGCTCGAAGGCTGGCTCCAGCGCTACAAGGGCGCCTTCGTCGTCATCAGCCACGACCGTACATTCCTCACCCGTCTGACCAAGGCGACGCTGTGGCTCGACCGCGGCTCGATCCGCCGCAAGGAAGTGGGCTTTGGCGGCTTCGAGGCGTGGGAAGAGGAAGTCCAGAAGGAAGAAACCCGCGCGGCCGAAAAGCTTGACGCCAAACTCAAGATCGAGGCGCACTGGCTGGAACGCGGCGTCACCGCGCGGCGCAAGCGCAACCAGGGCCGCCTTGCCAAACTCTGGGAAATGCGCGCCCAGCGGGCTGCGATGATGGGCCCGCAGGGCACCGCCAAGCTTGGCGTGTCGGGCGATGGTTCCAAGACCAAGTCGGTGATCGTCGCCGAACACGTCACCAAGCGCTTTGGCGAAGGCGAGAATGAACGCACCGTCATCAAGGACTTTTCCCTACGCATCCAGCGCGGCGACCGCATCGGCATCGTCGGCTCGAACGGCTCGGGCAAATCCACACTGCTCAAGATCCTGACCGGCGAACTTGAACCCGATGAGGGCACGGTCACGCAGGCCCAGACGATGACCTCCATCATCCTCGACCAGCAGCGCTCGTTCCTCAAGCCCGAGATGCAGCTTCGCGACGTGATCGCCGAAGGCAGCGACTGGGTCGACGTGCGCGGCGTGCGCAAGCACGTGCAGGGCTATCTCAAGGACTTCCTGTTCGATCCCTCGCTGATCGACGCCAAGGTCGGCACCCTTTCCGGCGGCGAGCAATCGCGCCTCCTCATGGCGCGTGAGTTCGCCCGCCCCTCGAATCTCCTCGTGCTCGACGAGCCGACCAACGACCTCGACCTCGAGACCCTCGACCTCCTTCAGGAAGTGATCTCGGACTACGAGGGCACGGTGCTCATCGTCAGCCACGACCGTGACTTCCTTGACCGCACCGTCAACCTGACGCTGGGGCTCGACGGCAGCGGCCATATTGACGTGATCGCAGGCGGCTATGCCGACTGGGAGGCCAAGCGCCGCGAGAGGACCTCAGGCGGCAAGGCAAAAAACGCCAGCACCGAGGCCGCGCCCCCTCCCCCGCCCAAGCCCAAGAGCACCAAGCTCTCCTACAAGGACCAGCGCGACTACGACCTGCTGCCTGGGCGAATCGAGGAACTGGAAGCGGCGATCGAGCGCGACGAGGCCGCCCTCGCCGACCCGGACCTCTACACGAAGAACCCGGACAAGTTCGCCGCGCTGACCAAGGCCATCGAGAAGGCGCAAGCCGAAAAGGAAGCCGCCGAGGAGCGCTGGCTGGAACTGGCCGAACAAGTCGAGGGCTGACAAAACTTGCCAAATCGGTAATTTGCGAAGAAAGTAGCAAGCCAATCCGGTTATCCGCAGGCCCCGCTTTCCATGCTCGATCGAATCCGCGCCATCCGCCAGCAGAAGGGCATGACCCTGGCGGATGTCGCTGCGGCCTGTTCGCCGCCCACCACCGCCCAGACCATCGGGCGCCTTGAGACAGGCGCGCGCACGCTTTCGCTCGACTGGATGAACCGCATCGCCGCGGCCCTCGGGGTAGAAGCGGGCAGCCTCCTGCGCGCCGAGGCAACAAGTCCCGCCCGCATGATCGCAAGCCACGGCCCAACGGGCCTGCGCCCGCTGACCGTCCCCCAAGATGTCCTTCCCCACAGCGAGATCGATCCGCTTGCCCGCTGGGTGGTTCTGGGCATCGAAGTCGCCGCCGGTGATTACCGCGCCGGCGACCAGGTGTGGATGCGCCATCTCGATGCTGGCGCGCTCATCGCGGCGACATCGCATCTCATCAATCGCGAAGCCCTGGTCCCCTTACCGGGTGGACGCGTGTCCTTCGGGCGAATCGTAAGTATTTCAACGGATGAGGAACGAAGCCTCGTCACGCTGCTTCCTTCCCTTGCCCGGCGCCCGCCTGTCCGCATCGAGGATCCGGAATGGATCGCGTTGGCCGAAACACTCGTGCGCGCCCTCTGAGCGAGCGCGCACCGCAAACGAGGCACTGACATGCGCGTTCTCTCGATAGCCACGCTGTTCCCCAATGCAGTGAAGCCCGGCTTCGGTATCTTCGTGGCCAACCAGATGCGCGCGGTCGCCGCCCGCGGCGATGTCGACCTCGTCATGGTCAGCCCGCTGGGCATCCCACCCTGGCCTCTATCCACGCGCGCGCCCTACAAGGCCCTGAAGGACCTTCCCGAAAAGAGCGATGACGCGGGCATCCCGACTTACTACCCCCGCTTCACCACGATTCCGAAGCTGGGCGGAGACAGTAACCCCGGCCGAATCGCCAAGGCGATCCTCCCCCTTGTCCGCCGCCTGCACGAAGAAGTCCCATTCGACCTGGTCGATGCCCAGTTCTTCTTCCCCGACGGCCCGGCTGCGGCCATTGTCGCGCGCGAACTGGGCATCCCGCTCACGATCAAGTCACGCGGCGCGGACATCCATTACTGGGGGCGGCGCGATTCGCCGCGCGAACAGATGCAGCAGGCGGCCGAGCAGGCCGCCGGGCTGCTTGCCGTCAGCCAGGCTCTGCGCGAGGACATGATCGCGCTCGGCATGCCCAAGGAGCGTATCGGCGTGCACTACACAGGGCTTGATCGCGAGCGCTTCCACCCCATCGAACGCAGCGCCGCGCGGACTCTGGTCTCGGCCATGCCCGGCCTCGAAATCTGGAACATCGGCCCTTTGATCGTGACCCCGGGCGCGCTCATCGCCCGCAAGGGTCAGCGGCTTGTCCTGGAAGCTCTCATCCACTTCCCCGAGGCGCGCCTCGCCTTTGCCGGCTCGGGCGAGGATGAGGCACGCCTGAGGGCCGAAGCAAAGATCCTGGGCGTCGCCGATCGCGTCCATTTCCTCGGCATGGTCAGCCACGACGTGCTTCCCCAGCTTCTGTGTGCGGCCGACGTCATGGTGCTGCCCTCGGCCAGCGAGGGCCTGGCCAACGTCTGGATCGAGGCGCTGGCCTCGGGCACGCCCATTGTCATTCCCGACATCGGCGGCGCACGCGAAGTCATGAAGGACCCTAGCGCAGGCCGCATTGCCGAGCGCACCCCCGATGCGATCGCCGAGGCCATCCGCGACATCCTCGCCGATCCGCCGTCGCAGGACGAAGTCGCCGCGAACGTCCATCGCTTCAGCTGGGGCAAGAACGCCGAGAACCTCGTCCAGTTCTGGAGCGACGTCCTGGATGGACGGCCGGTTCACACAGGAGGCTAGGCTGAGGACCTGATCAGGTCCTGGTCCTCACAGGCTGTCACGGCGTGTCCGGGGCCAACTTCTTCGCCCGGGCTTCGACTGAGCCAAGCCGGCTCTGGTAGGCGATGGCCTGCACCATCGTCATCTCGGCGGGCGTGACCCTCTCCGGATCCGCCAGACCAAGGGCCCCCGACCAGGGATTCGGGGCTCCCGGAAAGAAGACCACGACCTGACCGTCCTCCTGCCTTTTGGTTTCGAAGGCCAGCTGCGAGAAATCGTCGAGCCGGACCCAAACCGGGATCAGGGTATGATCAGCCTCGTGCGAAGGCCCTCCTCCGGCAAGCGATTTGAAAAACAGGTAGAGCGGGATCTTGTTGAGGAGCCCTTCCTCCAGCCACTGCACCAGGCGGACCGCGGCGCGTGTCCTGGCGACCAGTCCGGCGAGATAACACACCAGCACCAGGACGATGACGGAGAGAATGTCGAGGAACAGGACATCGTTCACCGAGTCGATCTCGAAAATACCGGAGAAGAGCATCGCGAGCTTGCGCATGAAGCCCAGAGCTTTTCCGATGATCACGGCGATCACAACGAGTGGAACGAGAAAAAATGCCCCGCCAATTACAGTAGACTTGAAGAAACCCATGCCGAAAAACATGCGAACACCCCCGCCCTGAGACCTGCAAGATGGTCGGTTAAATTCGCACTGTCAAAACAAACTGGCACACAACGTGCTCACGAGGCCAAAAGTCCCCTGAGCGGCAACTTCACATCCTTGTCGCCATACTCCGCATCGCGGCGCACAAAAAAGGGCGCCCGAGGACGCCCCTTTTCGTGTCCATCGTGATCACGGCCCTTAGGGCTTGGCCGCACGCTCGCGCGCGAGGCGCTCCTGGCGGTCGATGTCCGATTCGTTGGGAATGAAGCTTTCACCCGAAACACCCAGCCAGATCAGGATCGGCGCGGCCATGTAGATCGAGCTATAGGTACCCACGAAGATACCCACCGTGATCGCCGCGACGAGGCCGAACAGGCTCTCCGGGCCAAAGATCAGGAGCGGGATCAGCGCGACCAGTAGCGTGGCCGACGTCATCACCGTACGCGCCAGCGTCTCGTTGACCGACATGTCGAGCAGTTCGGGCAGCGGCATCTTGCGGTACTTCTTCAGGTCCTCGCGGATGCGGTCGTAGACGACGATGGTGTCGTTCAGCGAGTAGCCGATGATCGCCAGGATCGCGGCGATGATCTGGAGGCTGAACTCCATCTGGAACAACGCGAACAGGCCCAACGTCAGCGAGACGTCGTGGAACAGCGCGAAGAGCGCGCCCACGCCGAACTGCCATTCAAAGCGCACCCAGATGTAGAGCGAGATCGCGAGCATCGCCGCGCCCAGCGCGTAGATCGCCATCTCGCGGAATTCGCCCGAAACCTTGCCCGAAACGGTACTCACACCATCGATGCGCACGTCGGGATAGGCGGTCGAGATGGCACTGGTGATCTGCTTGGAGATCTGCGCCGCAGCACCGGGATTGCCTTCGGCTTCCTCGGGCAGCTTGGAGCGTATCGAGACCTCGTTGGCTTCACCGAAGCGCTGGATCACGGGCTCGCCATAGCCAAGTCCGCCGATCAGCTCGCGAAGGCTCGCGATCGGGGCCTCCTCCTGCTTGGTGAAGGTGGCCTGGATTTCCTGCCCGCCTGCGAAGTCGACGCCGTAGTTCAGGCCCTTGGTCAGGACCAGCCCCCAGCTCGCCGCGATCAGCAGGCAGGAGATGATGTAGAACGGCACCCGCCAGCGCAGGAAGTGGATGTTCGTGTTGTCAGGGACAAGTTTGATGAGGCGCATGGGATCAGCCTTCAGATGGTCAGGTCTGCGGGACGCTTCGCGCGCAGCCAACCGGCCACCCACATGCGCGTCATGGCAACGCCGGTGAAGACGCTGGTGAACAGGCCGATGATGAGAACGACCGCAAAGCCGCGCACCGGACCCGAGCCGAACGCAAAGAGCAGGACACCGGCAATGAAGTTGGTGATGTTCGCGTCATAGATCGCGCGGCTGGCTTCCTTGTATCCGTTCTCCACCGAGGTGAAGACGCGGCGACCCCGCTTGCGCTCCTCGCGGATGCGTTCGTAGATCAGCACGTTGGCGTCCACCGCCGCACCAATGGTGAGGACGAAACCGGCAATACCCGGCAGGGTCAGCGTGGTGCCGATCTGCGCCATGATGCCGAGGATCATCAGCACGTTGATGATGAGCGCGGCCGTCGCGTAAATACCAAAGCGGCCATAGGAGCCGATCATCAGCACGATCACGAGCAGCGAGCCCACGCCCATGGCGATAAGGCCCTTCTTGATCGAGTCGGCACCAAGGTCGGGACCGACAGTGCGCTCCTCGACGACGGTAAGGTCGACCGGAAGCGCGCCCGAGCGCAGGGCGATGGCGAGCTGGGTCGCCGACTCGACGCTGAAGCTGCCCGAAATCTGGGCGCTGCCGCCCAGGATCGGCTCGTTGATGCTGGGCGCCGAAAGCACCTTGCCGTCAAGGATGATCGCAAAGCGCTTGCCCACGTTCTGCTGGGTCAGCTCGGCGAACTTCGCGCCGCCCTGCTGGTTGAACGTGATCGAGACGACGGGACGGTTGGTCTGCTGCTCAAACGACTGCTGCGCGTTGGTCAGCTGGTCGCCCTTGATGCCGCCCAGGCGCTTGACCGCGATGGCCGAGACGCCGCCCACTTCGCTGCCTTCGGCATAGGGTACGATCTCGTCGCCCGGAGGCGCGATGCCGTTCGCCACGTCGTTGGGGGCCGCATTCTCGTCGACCATCTTGAATTCGAGCTTGGCGGTCTGACCGATCAGTTGCTTGAGCGCATCGGGGTCATCGAGCCCTGGGACCTGCACGACGATGCGCGCATCGCCCTGTCGAATGATCGTGGGCTCACGGGTACCGAGCGCGTCGATACGCTTGCGCACTACCTCGATGGCCGAATCCATGGCGTCCGAGACAGCCTGGTCGAGCCCTTCCTGGGTCGGCGTGAGGATGAAGCGGTTGCCGTCCTCGACGCGGATATCCCAGTCTCGCTGGCCGGTGAGCCCTGCACCCGTGGTGAGATTGACCAGTTCATCGCGCGCGGCGTCGACCTGGCTTGCATCCTTGAGCATGAACGAGAGGCGGCCATTGGTGCGCGAGATGTCGCCGATGGCGATGCGCGGGCTGGCGGCGCGGAAGCGGGCGCGCACGCTCTCTTCCATGTTCTCGATGCGCTGCTGGGCGACCTGGCCCTTCTCGGCCTCGAGGAGAATGTGGCTGCCACCGGCAAGGTCGAGGCCCAGGTTCACCTGCGCATTGGGAAGCGCAGAGGGCCACGGCGCGTTCGCCAGAGAAAACAGCGAAGGCAGGGCAAGGGCCGCGCAGATCAGCGCGACACCCCAGAACCAGACCTTCTTCCATACGGGAAAATCGAGCATTGCCTTGTGCTTTACTCCAGGAGGACGAGGCTAGACAGAACTGGCCGGCCCCACACGGGACCGGCCCTTGCCTGAAATATCAGTCGTTCGCGGGCTTCTTGCCGGCGGGCGGGATGACGTCGCTGATGGTAGACTTCACCGCCTTGACGACCATACCCTTGGCGAGCTCGACCTCGACGTAGTTGTCGTCGACCTTGACCACCTTGCCCACGAAGCCGCCACCGGTGAGAACCTCGTCACCGCGCTTGATCGCTTCCAGCTTGGAGCGATGCTCCTTCTGCTGCTTCATCTGCGGACGCAGGATCAGGAACCAGAAGATGAGCGCCATCGCCACGAAGGGCAGGTACTGCAGCCATGCGGGGGCGGCCCCACCCGATGCGGCGGCAAGCTGGTTGAGAATCGAGCTGTTCATGGAACCTAAGAAACCTTCTATGTCGTCGCCCCGATCACCCGCGCGCTTCGCAGGCCAGCCTGTCAGGACCGACCCGGCGCACCGGGCATCGAGGCACTGCCCTTACAGGGCTGTACCGGATGCGGGCGGTTAGCAACAAAGCGCCAAGCTGGCAACGAACCTGCCGACTCTCACCCCAACCCGCCGCGAAAGGTAGGCAGCCGACCGCGCAGTTCCAAGGCCGTTTGAAGAGTTTGCGAAGAAACCTTGCCGATCATGTCGATAGAGGGTTGCGCTCCTGAAAAAGCCCGCCTATAGGGCGCCCTCCGGTCGGGACGTAGCGCAGCCTGGTAGCGCATCACACTGGGGGTGTGGGGGTCGGAGGTTCGAATCCTCTCGTCCCGACCAATTCTACAAGTCATCGCGGGATGACACGAAGCGGGTCGCGAAAGCGGCCCGTTTTCGTATGTGCTCAGCACGTGAGCGCCGACTAAGGATTTCGCCGAATTCTGGGAGTTCCCGGCCCGCAAGAACGGGCCACAGAGGACAGAGGCGCGGCTACAGATCTCAGTACGAGCCTCTGTCCCGCCCAATCGCGGCTCGCCTTGCAGCGGCTGCAGCTCGAATCACACCGAAGATTCGGACTGCAACGGGGCCGAAGCCCGCCAGTCCGCAGCCCAACCAGAACACCCTCAAGGCCCAAGCGCTCCGTATGCCTCGGAAATCCATGACCGGCGAGGCGGCTGACGGTACCCGAAACGGCGATTCGCCCCTTGTTGCAGGCATCTGACCTGAGGTCTGCCCCCTGTCCGGGACGAAAGGCCCAGCGCGCAATTGCGCGACGTCGACCTTGCCGCCTATGAGAGAGGCCACTCGCCAACGCTGCCCACGGGCAATCGGTGCAAGTTCAAGGAAGTGCAGCCCACATGATCCCCAAGCTCATCTATGTCCTCAACGGCCCCAACCTCAACCGGCTGGGCAAGCGCGAACCCGGGATCTACGGCGCGCAGACGCTCGAGGATATCGGCGCCAGCCTGATGGAACGCGCCGAAGCGCTGGGTTGCACCATCGAGATGCGCCAGTCGAATCACGAAGGCCAGCTCGTCGACTGGCTTCACGAGGCGGACGACAAGGGCGCGCATGCGATCCTCTTGAACGCAGGCGCATACACGCACACCTCGATTGCCCTTCTCGACGGCATCCGCGCGATCTCCGCGCCCGTCATCGAGGTGCACCTGTCCAATCCCCACGCGCGCGAGGAATTCCGTCATCTGAGTTGGGTCGGCCAGGCCGCGAAGGGAACCATCGCGGGCTTTGGCGCGAACAGCTACCTGCTGGCGCTGGGAGCCGCCGCCGCGCTCTGAAGCCCTACAGGCTCAGCACCATCAAGGCTCAGCACCATCAGTCTGCGAGAGAGGGCGTGCACTCCAGACGCTGCCCGGTATCGCTGCGCACAGCAATGATGCCGTAAAGCTCCACACGATCAGCAAGGCCGGATCCGGCTCTACCGGCATGCTCACCCTCGCTCTGATCGACAAGTCCCACCTGGCAAACCCCTCTCTTCACCAGAGACAGGAGCAAGCGGCGCATATCTTCCACAGTGCGCCGTGGATCATCGTGGACGGGCACATAGGCCAGCCCTTGGGATTTCAAGGCTTCGGGAACGGGTATGGGCTGAGGCCTTTCGCCATCCAGCGGTGTCATCAGAAGCTCGCGCTTCACTTGCGTACCCACCTGCGCAATCACCCTGCCGTTCGCCGTCCACGTCAACGTATCGGCATCGAAATCGAGCGGCACACCCTGCTTCTGGAGGGAATATTCGCCCCCGAAAGTCGGCGTAAGCTCGAACGCCTTGCCCTCGTCCTGCCCCCCGCGCGTGAACCACCAGAGATTGGCACCGACCAGCGCCAGCGCCACACCGACCAGCACGGCGCGCCGAACTTTGCGGGAATTTGGCATACGAAAGGGCTCAGACCTCGAGCGGAACGCCCGGAATGCTCTTCGACGTGCGGATCGTGAGCGAGGTCTTGACGCTGTCCACGTTGGGCGCGGGCGTCAGCTTGCTGGTCAGGAATTCCTGAAAGCTCTGGAGGTCGCGGCTGACAATCTTCAGTATAAAGTCGATTTCGCCGTTGAGCATGTGGCACTCGCGCACTTCGGCAAGGCCCTTCATATGGTCCTCGAACGCACGCAGCGCTTCCTCGGCCTGACTCTTGAGGCTGACGAGCGCAAAGACCGTGATCGTGAAGCCCAGTTTCGAAGGGTCCAGATCGGCGTGGTAGCCCTGAATGATCCCGGCCTCCTCGAGGCTGCGCACGCGGCGCAGACACGGCGGTGCGGTCAGGCCAACGCGCTGGGCCAACTCGACGTTGGTGATCCGCCCCTCATCCTGCAACTCGGCCAGAAGCCGACGATCGATTTCATCCAGATTGATCATGTCCGAATCCCGAAATTCACCCCAGGCCTTCGCTTCAGGCCACATTGTCGACGAAAACGCACGCAAAACGACGCTTTCCTGAAATAATATTATCCCTTAGCGTAATCGTCCCGCTTTGCAACGCTTTCCCTTGGTCACTTTTGCGAAACGGTTGGTTTGCTAGGGGAAAACGATCCCGCAAATCGCCTTGCGTCGTGCTACGGGATCCGCACTGGCCCGTAACGAGACCCGCCTCCCTCGGCTCTCCCTTGGATTTGAATGCACTTCGACGATCGCCTTTCCACGGTTTTGCGCCATTCCGCGACCAGCGGAACGCTTGCGCGCATCCAGTACAGGCAGCTCATCGACATCCTGGCGCAGGCCCCTTCCGGTCTCGTCACGGAGCTGACCGAGGCGGGTTACGCCCGCCTTGATTCGCTGGGAGCGGCGATTCGCGATACCGATCAGGCCGAACTGATTCGCCAGTCCCTGGTGCGCCTTACCAATCCCCGCCTCCTCGCCCTGCTCGCCGAAGCCGGCCCCCAGGTCGCCAGCGCCGCACTCGCCAAGACCCGATTGAGCGAAGCATCCTGGCTTGACCTGATTCCGGCTCTGCCCGTCCATGCCCGCGGCATCCTGCGCCACCGCCGCGACCTGCCCCCGCGCGTGAACGACATGCTGGAGCGGCTGGGCATTGGCGACCGGGCGCTGCCACCCATCACGGTCGCATCAGCCACAGCCGAGACGCTCGCCCCCAGCGCAGAGCGATCTACGGGTGAAGCCCTCGAACCGCCTGCCCATCAGTGGGCAGATGATCTGCCAGCGCATACGGTGGGCATGGGAGTTCAGGCACGGACACTCGGCGCTGGTCGAGTTCCCTCGAACGAAGCGGAAGTCGAGGAGCTCGTGCTCACGCAATTGCTGGGGGACGAACCACCCGCAGCGCCCGCGTTCCCTGCCCCCCCACCGGAATCGGACAAAGGCCGGCCTGCGAGCAGCTTCCCTCCGCCACGTGATCCCGCGCCCCACGCGAACACGCGTGCCGCTGCCCCTTCCACCATCCCCACGTCGTTGCGGGAGTGGGCGCGCCTTCGCGCGTCAGGTCCCCTCGCCCCGCCGCCGCCGCCACTCGCGCCGGACGGCCCCGGGGATCCGGGCATCGGCGCGATCGTACGCCGCATCGAGGAATTCCGTCGAAGCCGCCAGAAACCCCATTCGGCAGAGCCCCAGGGCGATTCGCCCCGTCTGCCTCTGGGCGATGCCATCAGCGAGACCGTGCAGGGGCCCACTACCCTCGATTTCGCCACCGATGCCCTTGGCCGGATTACCTGGGCCGACGGCCCTTTCGCCAGCGCGGTCACTGGCTTCCTTCTCCCTCTCCACGAGAGTGAGCAGGAAACGATCGCGACCGCTGTTCGGCACGGGCAGCCGATCCGGGGCGCACGTATCCAGCTGTCGGGTCCGGCCGGGATCAGTGGCACATGGCAAGTCGATGCCGCCGCCTGCTTCGACCAGGGCACGGGGCGCTTCACCGGCCATAGCGGCCGCTTGCGCCGCCCCCACCCCTCGGTGCGGGACACGGCGAACGCCAGCGCCAGCGCCGAGGCGGACCGGATGCGCCAGGTGCTCCATGAACTGCGCACCCCGGCGAACGCCATTCAGGTCGCCGCCGAGATCATCCAGCAGCAACTCTACGGCCCTGCCCCGCACGAGTACCGGGCGCTTGCGGCCTCCATCGCGGGCGATTGCGCTCATATTCTGGCGGGCTTCGAAGAACTCGACCGACTGGTCAAACTCGAAACAGGCGCCTTGTCGCTCGACCCGGGGCTCTGCAACTTCGCGCTTGTCACCCATCGCACGATCCAGCGGCTGGGCAGTTGGACAGGCCCACGCAACAGCGGTTTCCACACCTCCCCGGACCTGGCCGATGCCGAATTGCCCATCGCCCTTGAACACGACGAAGCCGAACGCCTCGTCTGGCGCCTTCTTGCCGCGCTCGCCGGCGCGTCGGCCAGCGAGGAGCGTTTGGCGCTCCACTGGGCCGATAATGGCAGCGACCTTCGCATGTGCCTGCAACTGCCCAAGGCTCTCGCCGAGCGCGAAGGCGATGCGCTCTTTGCGATCGGCGACATCGGGCGCGGTCAGGCCCTGACAGCAGGCGTATTCGGGGTCGGCTTCACCTTGCGCCTTGCCGCCGCCGAAGCCCGCAGCGCCGGGGGTGCCTTGCAGCGCATTGCCAATGAACTCGTGCTTACGCTACCCTTGGCCCGGGTGAAAGACACACGCCCTGACGTGGCGGACCTTGCCTCCTGAAGGAGGCAGATGACCTTGCCGCGTTGTGCCGGAGACAAGGATAGAGGCGGTCGTGGCCCAACCCAACATGCTGCAACGTCCAAGGCCGGAAAGCCGGGCTCGCTTCCACGACGGCTTCGGGCAACGCTTTCTCGTCACGGTCGATACCGAAGAGGAATTCGACTGGTCCCGCCCCCTGGACCGCGAAGGCCATACTCTCCTCAGTGTTCCCGCCCTGCGCAAATTTCAGGAATTCTGCGAGGGATACGGCGTAACTCCGGTCTACCTCGTGGACTACCCGATCGTGAACACGCCTTTGGCCGTTCAGGCCATCGGAGAGGCGGTCCGCGATGGGCGCGCCGAAATCGGCGTCCAGTTGCACCCCTGGGTCAACCCTCCGTTCGAAGAAGAGATAACCGCGTACAACAGCTTCGCAGGCAACCTCCCGCGCGAACTGGAAGAGGCCAAGCTGCAGCGGCTCAAGGCGAAGATCGAGGACGCCTTTGGTGCCAGCCCCTTGATCTACCGCGCCGGACGCTACGGCCTGGGGCCAGATACGGCCTCGATCCTGCGCGAAAGCGGGATCGCCATCGACAGTTCGGTACGGGCCCGCTTCGATTACAGCGGCGAAGGCGGTCCCAACTATCGCCATCATCCCTGCCATCCCTACTGGGTCGGCACCGATGATCCGCGCATTCTCGAACTTCCGCTGACGAGCCTCTACTGGGGCCCGCTGCGCCAACTTGGCGACTGGATCTACCCCCGGCTCTGGCGCACACCGCGCCTGCGCGGCATACTGGCACGCCTGGGGCTCCTCGAACGCATCGCCCTCACCCCCGAAGGGATCACCGCGCCCGAGGCCATGCGCGGCATCGACATAGCCCTTGACGAGGGCGTGCCCGTTCTTGTCTTTTCCTTCCACAGCCCCTCGCTCGCACCGGGCTATACCCCTTACGTGCGCGATGATGCCGAACTCGACGCCTTCTACGCCTGGTGGCGGAGCGTGTTCGACTACCTTGCCACCCGTGGCGTTTCCTCCACGAGCGTCAAGGACATCATGCGCTGCGTAGACCTGCCCTGAGCACTTGCGGACAAAGCACGATTTTAAGCGCGCCAACGCTTGCCTAGCAGCAACAGCCGAGCTAACGCGTCTCTCGCCCGGCCACGCCGATAGCGCCGGGCGGCACGGTTGGGGCCTGTAGCTCAGCGGTTAGAGCTGGCCGCTCATAACGGCTAGGTCGCGGGTTCGAATCCTGCCGGGCCCACCACCCTCGCCTTCACGGGCGACAGCACGTGGCCCAACATCGGCACCCGATAGGTCGGGGAGTGGCGCAGTCCGGTAGCGCGCCTGCTTTGGGAGCAGGATGTCGCAGGTTCGAATCCTGTCTCCCCGACCAATTCCCTTGAAAGTTCGATCGTGAAGTGGCCCGCGAGAGCGTTGCGTGTCAGTTGCCTGGCTGTGCGCGCTTGCGGACGAGGGCGCGTGCTTTTGCAGCCGGGAGTGCCCGGACCGTTCCGCGATGGCCGGTGACGTCGTACGCCGCGAACAGGGCGTTGTAGACGCTCTCCTCGCTGGCTTCGGCCACGGCCTGGAAAAGCGGGGTCATGCGATCATTCGAGAGTTCGGAGTAGACCGCCTGCTCCTTTCGGCGCGGCGCGGTACGGCGCACGTCCATGGCCGTGGAGAACGCCACGGCATAATCGCCCGATCCGTTGGAGAAGGCCGAACCTGTCCGCGCAACGCCCACGAAAGCGCGTTTGGCGAGCCGGCGCAGGTTGCGGTCCGAGAGCGGTGCATCGGTAGCGATCACGATGACGATAGAGCCATCCGCGCTCTTCTCGGGCACCTTGTCCTTGTAGAGATACTGGCCAAGTTCCTGGCCGACCGGGGTTCCGGCAACGCTCAGCACGCCGCCGTAGTTGGCCTGGACCAGGACACCGAGCGTCCAGCCTCCCAGGCTCAAGGGCAACTTGCGCGAGGCGGTGCCTATGCCGCCTTTCCAGCCAAAGGCCACCGTTCCGGTACCGGCTCCGACAGCGCCTTCCGCGACAGGCCCTTCCTGGGCAGTCTCGATGGCGCGGCGGGCATCGGCAATGGAGACGTGACGGCCCCGAATGTCGTTGAGAAAGCCGTCGTTGGTCTCGCCCACGACCGCGTTGACAGTGCGGACCTCCTCGTTGCCCGGCTGATCGAGGGTCCACTCGACGCTGGCCGCCATGGCCTCGGGCACCGAGAGGGTATTGGTCAGGAGAATGGGCGTCTCGATCTCGCCCAGTTCCTCGATCTGGGTCGAGCCTGCAAACTTGCCAAAGCCATTGGCGACGAAGAAACCGGCGGGCACCTTGTCCTGCCACAGGTTGCCTCCGTGCGGCAGAATTGCCGTTACGCCGGTGTGAATGTCGCGACCCTGTTCGAGCGTGACGTGCCCCACGCGAACGCCAACCACATCGGTGATCGCATCACGCGGGCCTGCCGGTAGGATACCGATGGGCACGCCCGCTCCGCGCAGGTCCTGCGCCCCCTCTCCGGCACGGCCCGGCGCCGAGATCGCAGCGCCAAGGGCTGCAAGGGCGATGAGCGCACGTGCCGAATGAGAGATCAGGGCCGGATCCTTTCCTTTGCGTAGTCAACGCTGTCGTAGTCGGGCGTGTTGGTGCGGATCGTCGTCCACTCCGCGTCGGTCAGCGGGAGCCGCGGATAGACCTTCGCGTAATAGTCGGCAAGGTGCCCGCCGAACGGGAAATCCGAAGCCGCGACAAAATGCTCAGGGCCGATGCGCCGGACAAGCGTGGCGAGCGCTTCCAGATCATCCGCTGCAGTGTCTTCGTCCCAGACCGCGGCAAGGTCGAATGTGACATTGCCAAAGCGGTCCCGGTCGGCCTCGATGGCCTCGGCGAAGGCGCCGAGCGCGGAGAGCGTGGGGCCATCGATACCGCCCCAGCCCGCCGCATGGGCGATCTGTACGGGCGTATCGCCCGCCTGGGGCAGGACATCACGCAAGAACGTCTCCACATCGCGCGCGCCGTAGTCCTCGGCGCGCGTGCGCATGTGGATCATCACCGCAAGCCCCGTCCGGTGGGACATCTCGAAGACGCTCGCGAGCTTCGCGACATTCTGCGGATCGCGCAGGTTCGCGTCGGAATTGGTGATGTGGATCTTGATGCCGGTCACGCGTGGATCACGCGCGAAGTGCGCCATTTCGGGAAGTGCGCTGGAGGAGACCGGGTTGATGCCGATGTAGATGCCAAAGCGCCCCGGGTAACGGGTCGCCAGCGCGGCCGACCATTCGTTCGCCGCGCGCAGGATACCGGGTGCCTCGGGAAGCGGAGGCTGCATCATCGGGCTTTCGGCCAGGTAGCCCGTCGACATGATGAGACTGCGCGCAACGCCCGCCGCGTCCATCTCCGCGATGAGGTCCTCGGGCGAATAGGCCCGCGTGAAGACTTCGGGGCACGGCCCGATACGACCTTCACTGCCGCAGTATTTGGGCAGGAAGTCGAGGATCGCGGGCGAATGGACATGGGCATGGTGGTCCACCGTGACGGCAGCGTGCGGGGGAGCATCTGCCGTCACGGTGGAGGGGGTTCGGGTCTCTGCGCCCGCAGTCTCGGCGGCAGCCGTGCCTGCAGTCACGAAAAGCGAAGCAATCAGCAGCCCTGCGCGCGCGGAAAACCCGAGGATCATGGTCTTAGTTGCCCTCTTCCAGAAGGGTCTGCTTCCAGAATTCGACCGAAGTCTGGAAGTAGTATTCCTCGTTCTCCTTCTTGTGGAAGCCATGGCCCTCGTTGGTGGCGTTGAGGTACCAGGCCGGCTGGCCGCTCTTGTCCATGGCCTCGACGATCTGCTCGCCTTCGGATGCGGGCACGCGCGGATCGTTGCCGCCCACCGCCACGAAGAGCGGGATCGAGATCTTGTCGAGGTGGTTCAGCGGCGAGATTTCCTCCAGCTTCTTACGCTGCTCGGGAATCGTCTCGTTGCCATACTCGGGACGGCGCAGATCGCGGCGGTAGTCCTGGGTGTTCTCGAGGAAGGTCACGAAGTTGGTGATCCCGACATAGCAGCTCGCGCTCTTCAGTTTGTCCGAATAGTGGACCGCCGAGGCGTAGCAGACATAGCCGCCATAGCTCATGCCGTAGAGCGAGATGCGCGAGGCATCGATGGCCGCGTCATCGGCGAAGTGATCGAAGAAGGCACCGATGTCCTTGACCGAATCCTCACGCTTCCAGGGGCCGTTGTCGAGGTTGACGAAGCGCTTGCCAAAGCCGTCCGAGCCACGCACGTTCGGGAAGAACAGCGCCATGCCCAGTTCGTTCACGTAGTAGTTCTCCGAGCCCAGAAAGCCCGGGCGCGACTGGCCTTCGGGGCCGCCATGGACGTCGAACAGCAGCGGACGCTTGCCAGGGAACTTCGCCGGATCGGGGCGGTAGAGGAAGCCGGTGATCGGCTCGCCATCGAAGCTGTTGATGGTGACGAGTTCGGGCTCGACGTTCTGGCTGGCATCGAGACCGCCGGTCTCGCTCTGGGTCCAGCGGGTGACGTCCAGGGTCTCGGGATTGATCGAGAAGGCATCGCCCGGCACCTTGGCCGAGGATAGCGAGAAGCCGATCTCACCCCAGGGCGCGATCTGGATGGCCGGGCCAATGGCCCAGGGAATGACACCCTGCGGGAGCTGGCTTACCTTGCGCACATCGCCCGAGGGCAGATCCATGACGTGCATGACGCTGACGCCAGCCTCGTTGGTGGCGTAGGCGATGAAACTGCCATCGGGCGCGATGGCGTAGTCGCTGACGTCCCAGTCCTCGGCAGTCTTCGCGGTGAAGGCGCCGGTCTTCGCATCGAGCGTGCCCAACTGCAGGAAGTCGCTGCCGCCCGCATCGCTCACCACCCAGACCGTGCCGTCAGCAGCGACCTTGGGATCGACGAAGGAGGTCTTGGCCTTGGGATCGGTCAGCGCCGTCTTCTTGCCGGTTTCCAGATCGACGGTGTAGACGATTGCCTCGTTGATCGAGAGGCGGTTCACCGCAATACCCTTGGTGCCATCGGGCGTGAAGCCGACGAACTGCCAGCCGCCGCCCTCGACCTCGGCAACCATGCGGCTGGTCGAAGGGTCGCGCGGGTCGACGATGTAGAGGTCCATGTCGGCACCGTTGCGGCGCGAGGAGGTGTAGCCCAGCCACTTCCCGTCCTGGCTCCAGCCACCGATCCAGTTGCGGCTCTTGCCATCGGTGACGAGTTCGAGCTGGCCGTCCTCAAGGCGGTAGAGCTGGTAGAATTCATCGCCGCCGGTATCGCGCATGACGACGGTCAGGTTGTCGTCCGAGGGGGCGAGCGAGCCGGTGAGGACGGGCTCCTGGCCGAAGCTGATCTGCTCGCGGCTGGCGCCCGCCGCACGCACGGTGTGCAGCTGGTTGGTCGCGCCAAAGCGCGTCTTGATCAGCATCGAGCGATCGGCCGTGTTCCAGCCCAGGAAATCGGCACGGCGCGCCTCGAGGTAGGGCTGGGTCGCCTTGACCACGGCATCGGGCACCGCGGGCACGTCCTTGGTGATGATCGCGGCCGGCTTGTCCGCCTCGGCGGCGAGCGGCGCAGCAAGGCCTGCGCACGAAGCGAAGGCAATCGCCAGCGCGCGGCTGCTGACGGTGGAGGGAATGAGACGGCGCAGGAACCGGGTGGTCATGTTGGCTTCCTCGGGAAGTTTCGGGAGAGGATCGAGAGGGGGAATTCGAACAGGTAGCAAGCTGTTTTACAGGGAAATTCGCGAAGCGCGAACGCAGCAAAGCGGCCGCCCGGGCTCCGGCTCGCGCACAGGTGCGAGAGCCAGGCCGGACAGCCGCGATGCGACCCCGTGGGGGATTACAGCTTGACGCGTGCGCCGACCGAAACGAAGCGGCCGATCACGTCGTAGTACGGGGAGTAGAGCGAACCGTAGGGGGGCTTCTTGTTGAAGAGGTTGCTCGCGTTGATGTACAGTTCCATGTCCGGACCGCTGTCGTTCTCCACGTTGAAGCTCAGCTGTCCATCGAAGTACGTGTACGCCCCGATGTGGTTGTTGGTGATGTCGAGCGAGCTGTTGAATTCGCCCGGCGAGATGTAGCGCGCACGGATGAGACCCGAGATGCCTTCGCTCTCGTAGCCCGCCGTCGCATTGACGCGCCACTTGGGAACGCCATCACCGAAGGTGTAGCCCTGCGAACGCACGTACTCGATGGTGGATTCGCCATCGTCGATCGTCAGGCTGTTCACCCAGGTGCCCTTCACGTTGAAGTGCAGCTGGCCGTTGCCATCGAAGCCCAGCTTGTAGACCGGCAGCTTGTAGTCGATCTGACCATCGATGCCGTCGGTCTTGTAGTTCGCCAGGTTGACGTAGGTCGAAACCGTGCGCTGGATGCTGTTGTCCGGACCGAAGTCGATACGGTCGCACAGCGCCGCGTTGCCGTTGTAGCAGCGCGTGATGACGTCCTGCGATGCAATCGTGTCGATCACGTCGTCGATGTCGATGTTGTAGTAGTCGAGCGAGAGGTTGAGGCCCGGAACCATCGGCGGAGCGTAGGTCGCGCCCACCGTCCAGGTGTTCGCCTTCTCGGGCGTCAGGTTGGGGTTACCACCACCGTTCGACAGGACGTACTCGCTGATCGGCGTGCCGTCAGCGTTGCGACGGAACGGGTTCTGGATCGTGTTGTAGCCAGTCGTCTGCGTGTTGTAGAGTTCGGTCAGGTTGGCCGAACGGATGTCACGCGAACGGGTCACGCGGCCCACGAAGCCCGGGAAGAACTCGTTGGTCGCGCCGATCTTCCAGGACCAGATGCCGCCCGTGGTGCTGTAGTGCGAGTAACGCGCTGCGGCATTCAGGTTCAGCTGCTGGAGGAGCGGCGTGTTGTAGATCAGCGGAACCGCGACTTCGGCGAAGCCTTCGCTGACGGTGTAGCCACCGCTGAGCGAGGAGAAGCTGAAGGTGCGGAACGCGTCGGCGGCATCAAGCGCGCCCACGGTCTGGTTCACGGATTCGTGACGGATCTCGCCACCGATCGAGAACGAGACTTCACCGGCGGGAAGCGTGACCGGCTCACCGCGCAGGCTGACGCCGCCAACGTCGAGCTTGGTCTTCGAACGCTGCGAGGGCGTACCCGTGACGTAGTCGATTGCGTCGGCCGAGGGCGAACCGTAACCGAACAGGTTGACCGGCACACAGCCTTCGGCGCCCGAGCGGCACACGATGTTGCCGTTGCCATCGAACACCGCGTCGACCGCGTTCGCGAAGTTCTCGCTCAGCAGGAAGCCGGGGGTGTCGATGTTGTTCTGGTACTCGCCGTGGCTGTAGTACGCGCTCCAGCGGAAGCCGTTCGCGAAGGTACCGTCGAATGCGAGGGTGCCCTGCGTCGTCTTGCGCTCGAAATCGATGTACGAGTACGACAGGTCGCGGTTGGCGCGACCCATGTAGAAGCCGTCCTCGCCAGCCGCGATCAGCTGATCACGGATACCCTGCGACAGGAACGCGTTGTCGACCGAAATGAACTGGCCGCGCTCTTCACCCGGGTTCGGGTTTGCGCCCAGCGAGTCACCCTGGATGTTGTCGCCGAACCAGATGTAGTTGTTGTACATCCGCGAGTGGCGGACCTGCGCGGTGACCTGGATCGAGGGGGTGATCTCGTAGGTCAGCGAGGCAAGGCCCGAGTAGCGGCGCTGCGGGGTGACGAGCGGGCTGAAATCGTCGTTCGAGGGGCCTTCGCCGCCCGCCGAGAAGTTGCCAGCCTGAGCATAGCCGTAGTCGTAGTCGCGCAGCGAACCGTCGGCGTTGAACGCCTGACCCGCGAGCACGCCCGAGGTGATGAGGCCGCCATAGGCCATGTTGCCGTAGCCGACGTCGGGGGTGATGGTGCCGTTGAAGTTGGCCCAGCGACCGATGCGCGGACGGTCGACCTTGGGGATCACGCCTTCGCTGTCGTAGTATTCGCCGCCAATCACGAAGTGGCCGCGACCACCGTCGAACGAGGTGCCGTACTTGCCCTCGAAGCGGTATTCGAAGTCATCGCCGTAGCTGGTCGAAAGACCGGCCGATGCGCCCAGAACCAGACCTTCGTACTCGTTGTCGATCTGGATGTTGACGACACCTGCAACGGCGCCCGAACCCCAGGCAGCCGAAGCACCGCCGGTCACGACATCGAGGCCCTTGATCATGATCGAGGGAACGGTGTTGAGGTCGTTCTCGCTCGAGAAGCGGCGACCGTCCATGAGGACGAGCGTGCGGTTGTTGCCGAGGCCGCGCAGGTCGACCGGAGCCTGACCGGCGCTGGTGTTGGTGCCGGTGGTCTGCGGCGAGGTCGAAGCGCGGAACTGCGGCAGGTCGGCAAGCGAGGCTGCGACGTTGGCGCGGCCACCAACGCTCAGCGCACCCTGATCGAGGTGCACGGTCGGGGTCGGGGCGTCGAAGCCGGCGGCGTCGATGCGCGAGCTGGAGACGATGATGACGTCGCCCTGCTCGTCACCGGACTGGGCGTCCTGGGCGAAGGCGGGCACGGCCATCGAAACGGCAGCAGCGAAGAAACTGGCGGAGCCGGCGAGCCGGCCGCGAACTGAACTCATCTTGAGATCCCTCATGGTGGACCGCGCCCCTGGAGGCCGCGATCGCGGTACTGGAACCTCTCCCGGCGAGATGACGCCCCCGCTCCGGACACAGATGCACGACCACCCCGGTCAGTTGACCGAGGCAAACAATGCATCCGTTTCGAAGGACTGCGACCCTGAAATTTTTTAATCTCTTGTTGCCATGGGCCTGTAACAATTGGTGCGAGAGACACCCAATCAGAAGACTTTGCCCGTCCATAAGCAACAGTTATGGAAAACCATAACCCCATTGCAGACCGACCGGCGCGTGCAACATTCCATCGCGCAGGACGGCCCCTCCTTCGCGGTCCCGGGCAAGCCAGAGCGGTCCGTCAAGGTCCACGAAGCGACTTCTCGCCGCGACATGCCAGCCGGCCGCAACCGAGAGCGAGGAGCACAGCATGCACCCCGTCATCACGCCCATGCCCGCCTCGCGCGCCGCGTCGGCGAGCGCCAACGCCTCGCTCAGCCCTCCCGACTTGTCGAGCTTGATGGTGACGAAGTCGTAGCGCCCGGCCAGGTGCGCCACATCATCCGCGACATGGGCGGATTCGTCGGCGGCCAGTGGGACGGCACAGGCGAAGCCTTCCAGAGCAGCATCGCCTCCAGCGGGCAGCGGCTGCTCCAGCAGCGCAATTCCCGCCTCGGCCAGCCCGCCCATGACATGCTCGAGCAAAGCGATATCCCAGCTCTCGTTGGCATCGGCGATCAACACCGCACCCGGCGCCGCCGCGCGCACCGCCTTGACCCGCTCCACCACGTCCTCGCGGTCGAGCTTGATCTTGAGCAGCGGCGCCGGACCTGTACCGGGACAGTCCTGGAGGATGTCGCGAGCCCGCTGCGCCATGGCCAACGGCGTGTCGATACCCACGGTAACTGCGGTCACCAGCGCGTCCGGCACTGGACCCGTCCGCGCCGTTACCGAAACCCCGCCAAGCTTGGCCTCCAGGTCCCAGAGTGCACAATCCAGCGCGTTGCGGGCGGCTCCTGGTGCCATGGCCAGGCGCAGTTCCGCGCGCCCCATGCCATTCTCGATGGCTTCGCGCATGGCCGCGATCTGTGCGAGGACGCTCCTTGCACTTTCCCCGTAGCGGGCCGAGGGTGCGCCCTCCCCGCGGCCAATCCGGCCTTCCTCCTCGATCTCGACGGTGACGAGATCGATGGCGACGCGGGTGCCGCGGGCTATGGCGAAGGGCCTTGCCAGCGGGAACCGGGCTTCCTCGGCGCGAAGGGCGCGCCGTGCGCTCATGGCAGCTGGGCGATCCGCTCCACGATCGGCTCCATGCCGGTAATCACCGGGTCGACACAGGGCAGGCCCAGATCATCCTCGATCCGCGCGCACAGATTCGCCACCTCATCGGGCGCCATCTGCGAGCCGTTGATCGAGACACCGACCGCCGCAACATCGGGGCTGGTCAGCCGAGCACAGCGCAGGTTTTCCTCCAGGCAGGCCTTGAGGTCGGGCACCGGAAAGTGCGGGAGCCCGCGCATGTGCGGGCGCGAGGGATCGTGGCACAGCACCAGCGCGCGCGGCTGCGCACCATGCAGGAGCCCCAGTGAAACGCCAGCGAAGGACGGGTTGAAGAGCGAGCCCTGCCCCTCGATCACGTCCCAGACCTCGTCCTCCCGCGCCGGAGAAAGAGCCTCTGCGGCGCCGGAGATGAAGTCGGCGATGACGCTGTCGATAACGACGCCCTCGCCTGCAATCATCACGCCGGTCTGGCCGGTCGCGCGGAAGCGGGCGGACATGCCTTTCGCGTTCAGGGCTTGTGTCAGATGGAGCGAAGTGAACATCTTGCCCACTGCGCAGTCGGTGCCGACGGTCAGGAGGCGATTGCCCGCGCGCGGCTTGCCGTTGCCCACGGCAAGGCCCTTCGCCGCGATACGAATGTCGATGAGGCGACCGCCGGTCGCCGCGGCCCGTTCGCGGATACGCGGATCGTCGGCGAGGTGCTGGTGGAGGCCAGAGGCCACATCGAGACCTGCATCAAGCGCGGCCAGGATCGTCGCAATCATGGTCTCCTCCAGCCGCCCGCCGCTGGTCGCAATGCCCAGGACAAGCGTGCGCGCGCCGGCCGCGGCGGCCTGCGCCGGATCCATCTGCGGAAGGCCGAGCGAGAGGCCGCCCCCCAGGCTCAGTTCCCCTACGCATTCGCCGGGACGAAACAGCGCCAGTCCGCGCGAGGTCTTGATGTCGAGCGGGTTGGTCTTGTCGCCAAGGTACAAGAGGAACGGGCCTGCAATTGCCTGCATGCCATCATCCTTTCGGCGCGCGGTCTGTTCTCGGGTCATCACGCCGGAATATCACAAACCGTAACATTCCTGTCATTAGGAGACGTGCACCGCCTATAGCAGAAGCTTATAACAACCCGACTGGTCGGGGTGGGCGAGCCGATCAGCCTCCCGCGGCCAGACGCGTGCGAATATGCTCGAGGAAATCGAGCGCAAGACGCGAAGGTGGACGTCCCTCCAGGTGCGCAGCCTGGATCAAGTAGGGCTGGCGCGGCTCCAGCGGGCGGATCGTCAGGCCGGGACGCAGTGCACCCAGAGCCGTATGCTGGTCGACGATGGTCGCCCCCATTCCCGCCCGGACCATGGCGGCCGCCATGGCATAGGAGCGCGAGGACGCAACCGGCTCCAGCTCGATACCGCGCGCGGCCATTTCGTTTGCGACAAGGCGCGCTTGTGGCCCGCTGTCCGACGTGGAGACATAGGAAAGCCCGGCCAGCGCCTCCAGCGGCAGGGGATCGGGCGCGTCGGGAAAATCCTCCTCGCGAAACAGCGCGACCATCTCCGCCTCGCCAAGCGGAACGCTTGCCACCGGGGTTCCGCGCGGAAGCGAGTAGCAGATGACGAGATCGGTCTCGCGCTTGTAGAGCTTGGCCGCCATCTCATCGTGGTGCGAGGTGCTCAGATCGATGACGACGCCTGGATGCTCGCGCACGTAATCGGCCACTGTACGCGGCAGGAAATCGACACCGAGCGCCGGAAGCGTGGCAATTCGCAATACCTGCCCCCGCCCCCGCCGAAGGTTCTGGGCGATCTCGCGGAAATGATGGACCTGCGCCTGGATCTCGTCGGCCTGGGCGATCAGCTCATGCGCGTCCGCCGTGGGCACCAGCCGCCCGCGCACGCGGTCGAACAGGGGGAACCCCAGGAGATCCTCGGCGTGGCGCAGGAGATTGGTCGCCGCGGGCTGCGAGACGTTGAGCTGGCGCGCCGCCTTGCTGACCGAACCGGTCGTGTAGACGGCGTGAAAGACCTCGATGTGCCTGAGCTTCATGAACTGCGCCGCTAAGCCGTTTCGCGCCCGAGAGCAACCAACCATCGCGCACGCCCGATTGTCCGAAATGTCGGACCGGAGAGTCGGGTCGCTCGCTCTCCGGTCCGTGCAGGTGCATCAGGGCTTGTGCACCTTCATCGTGTCGAGGACATCCCCATTGGCCGTATAAGCAGTGTAGACAAGGTCTGCGCCGTCCACATCGATCACCTGATAGGCCTGCGTACGCGCGGCCGATTTGCGCGCCCAGTCGAGCTCGGCAACCTCGTACATCTTGGGGCCAGCGACAGAGACCACGTAGGTAGCCCCCTGCCCGTCCGGCACCGGTCCCGCCGCGTCGATAGCCCCACGCGCATAGCCATGGTCGTGGCCCTGCAGGACCAGATCGACCCCGTACTTGTCGATGAGCGGCTTCAGCGCCGAACGCACCTTGGGATTGTCGCGGTCGGGATCGCTGGAGAACAGCGGGAAGTGAAGGAAGATCACCGTCCAGTGGTTCGGGTTCCTCGCGAGCAGGTCGTCCAGCCAGGCAATGGTCTGCGCCCGCGCCGCTTCGTTGCGGTCAAGCTGCGGGGAATCGATCGAGATCAGCCGAAGGCCCTGATAGTCGGTGTACCAGTGTGTCTCGCGTGCCTCGGGAACGCCTTTGGGGCCATTCTCGGGGAGCGTGAACTGATGGCGCCACTGCCCCGTCACCGACGATCCGGCACGGGCCGCGCCATCCTTGCCATATTCGTGGTTGCCCGGCGTCGGCAACTGCGGGGTCTGGGCATAGAGGAAGCCCCCGGCCGCAAACCACTCGCCCCACTCCCGATCGGAATTGTGGTGGTTGATGAGATCGCCTGCATGGATCGTGAAGGCGACATCGCCCGCCGTGCGAAAGCCCATGCGCAGCGTGCGCGAAGCTTGCGAAAGGACCTGGTTCTGCATGTCGCCCAGGTAGAGGAAGCGGAACGGTTTGATCTCCTGCGCTGCCGTGCGGAACTGGAACCACTCCGACCAGAGCGTGCCGTTGCCCACGCGGTAGGCGTACACGGTATCGGGCTTGAGGCCCTTCATCACGGCGGAATGGTAGGCGGCCCGAAAAGCCGGGTCCTCCTCGGTCGCGACGGTCGCCTCCTCGGTTGTCGCGGTCAGAGCCATCGGGGTCTTCACGAAGTCCGGCCCGGGCGTTGCCACCGCGTATTCGACACGGCCGGAAAGGCCCGGCGCCGTACGCCAGGTCACCGCCATCTCGTGCGCGGTGTCGGCGGTGAGGTTGAGAATGATCCGCTCGGGCGCCTGGGTTGCCGGAGCAAGCACGACCACCTGCTCCTGGGCCGCCACGGGGGCGACACAGGAACCGGCAAGGAGAGCGGCCAGGAAGGTCTTGGAAAACATTGTCATGACAGGTCTCTCGTGCATCAGAAGATCATGTTGAAGCCGAGCGAGATCGAGCGCCCGTTCTTGATGTAGGCGCGGCTCGCCCCGTCGCCCGAGGAGACGGTCTGCCAGTAGGTGTGCGAATCGAAGAGGTTCTGCACCTGGAGCTGGACCGAGGACTTCTCGAGGAAGGTCTTGCGGAAGGTCAGGTCGACGAAGCTGTACGCCTGCTCGTAAGGGTCGTTTCCAAAGTCGTTGATCCCGGCCATGAACTTCGACTGGTAGTTCCAGGCGCCATAGACCTCCCAGCCGTCGCGTTCCCAGAAGAGCTGGAGGTTGGCGATGGTCTCGGGCGTCTCCATCAGCGGCAGGGTGTAGCCCTCGGGGTGCCAGGACAGGCCCGTCTCGGCCTTGGAGCGCTGCAACGTCAGGTTGCCGCCCACGCCCAGCGAACCGAGCACGCCCGGCAGCCAGTGCAGGAGCTGCTGCGCGCTGATCTCCATGCCGTAGACATCGGCCCACTTGCCGTTGTTGGGCATCGTCACCGCCACGCCCTCGGGATTGACGTTCACACCGGCGGTGCCGTTGCGGATGTTCGAGGAGGACGAGCGGAACAGGAAGTTGTCGATCTGCTTGTAGAACAGGGCGACCGAGTAGGCCCCGGTGCGGCCCGCATAGTGTTCGAGCGACATGTCGAAGTTGGTCGAGCGCAGGGGCTTCAGGTCCGGGTTGCCCATCTCGATCCCGGTCAGGATCCAGTCCGAGGTGGGGTTGAGGACGCCATCGCCATCGGGATCGCGGTCATAGGCGTATTCGCGCGCCGAGCTCATGCGGGCGATGTCGGGACGGGCAAAGCTGGTCCAGATTGCGCCGCGCAGCTTGGTCTTGTCGTCAAAGTCGTAGTTGACGTGGATCGAGGGCAGCCAGTTGGTAAAGCTGGTGCGGTCGCGCGTGTAACGCTCGCCCAAAACCGGGTCCATGTTCCAGGCATCGATGGTGTTGCGCGTGTTTTCCATGCGCACGCCCGCGATGATCTTCGCCTTGCCGATCTGCGCGGTGCCCATGAGGTAGGCGGACAGGACGCGCTCCTCGAACTCGAAGCTGTCCTCGTCCGAGATCGAGGCCTGCGAGGGATCGACCGCAAAGCCATCGAAGTAGCTGCTCTCGCCGGCTTGCGCACGCTGCAGTTCGCTAAGCATCGCCTCGTTGTCGAGAACGGTGCCGAGGCGATAGTCTCCGGTGTAGGCGCCGCTGAACAGGCTGGTGATTTCCTTGCCGTAGAGCCCGGCGAAGTCCGCCAGCGTGCCGTCCGAATTGAGATCGAGGAACGAGCCTTCGTAGGTGCGGCGGCGCGAGTTGTAGAACTTGCCGCCCGTCTTGATCGACTTCAGGAACGGCCCATCCACATCCCAGCGTGCGTTGAACTGGGCCTGCCAGAGCTTCTCGCTCGAACCGCCCACTTCGCCCTCAAGGCCGTTGAAGTCGTATTCATTGGGATCCTGCACACCGGCGAGGCCTGCCGGGTTCAGCAGCCACTTGGGAAAGCGCGAGTCCTCGGCCGCCGAGAAGAGCACGCCGCGATTGCCCAGCCACCCGTACTTGTCGCTGCGGAACTCCAGCTCGTAGCCATCGTCGAGGTTGTCCTCGGACTGCGAATAGGAGACGTCATAATCAAGCGTCAGCGCCCCGAAGCGCGAGACACCGCCAAAGTTGGCCGAAGCCAGGTTGCCCGTCTCGGCCGAACCTTCCCAGAAGCGGCGCAGGCGGAAACCCGCAGGGTCCCAGGCACCCGAATTGCCGACCAGGCTGTAGGTCGAGCGCGCCGAACGGTCCGCATCGGTGATGATGCCGTCGCCATCGCGGTCGATGATTTCGCCGGGCGTATAGCCGTAGATGCGTCCCAGTTCCTCGTCGAAGCCGGTGATTGCGTCCTCAGGCTGGGCAAGATCGGCACGCGAACGGTCCACCTGAGAAAGCCGGGTGGAATTGCGCGAGGTGTCGTTGCGGAAGTTCAGTCGGTTGAGGAACTCCTTCTTGCGGTACTTGTTGTACTGCCCGCGAAGGTGGAAGTCGTGGTTGTCCGAGCGGAAGTCGACGCTCGAATTGACGCCCCAGCGCTCCACCTCGGTCTCGCCAAAGCCCAGGTTCATGCCGCGCAGGACAAAGCGGTTGGGGTCCCAGCCCAGCGTCTCGCTGTCCGCGTACCAGGTGTCGGGCTGGTTATCGCCATCGACGCCGTTCTGCTCGAACTGCGACTTGCGGCGGCTCCAGCTGCCCGAAACGAAGACACCGAAGTTATCGGAAAACTGGCGCGAGGCGGCGGTAGAGACCTGCGCGGACTTCCTGTGGTCGAACTTGTCGAGCATCCCGCCCTCGGCGGAGAAGCGGAAGTAGGTCGGGTCCTGATCGAAGGCGGTCGGGGTGGAGATATCGACCGAACCACCCAGCGCGTCGCCATCGCGGTCGGGTGTCAGAGTCTTGTAAACGGTGATCTCCTTGATGCCGTCAGGCGGCAGGACCGAGAGGCGCACGCCGCGGTAGAACACATCGTCGCGCGAACCTGCGCCACCCAGGCGCACACCGTTGATCGAGTAGTTGTTGAGCTCGGTGGAGAGGCCGCGCACGGTAATGCGGTCGCCCTCACCCGTGGTCGCGCTGCGCACCGCGTTGACGCCGGGCATGCGCGCGAGCGCTTCGGAGACGTTGTTGGCGGGCAGCTTGCCCATGTCGTCCGCGCTCACCGTGTCCGAGACGACATCCGTGTTGCGCTTCTTGTCGAGCGATTCCTGCACCGCCTCGAAGTAGCCGGTGACCACGATCTCATCGTCGGCCGGGGCCAGGGCCACGCTGGTGGCCGCAGCCGATGTGCGCGCGGGCGCAGCCGCCACGGCCACCTTGGTGGAAGCCTTCGGGGCGGCCAGACGCACGATGATGGTACGACCCTGGCGGCGGGTCTCGACGCCCGCCCCGGCCACCAGCCGGGTCAGGGCAGCCTCGGACGAAAGCGAGCCCGAAACGGCCGAACTGCGCCGGCCGCGCACGACATCGGCCGAGGCGGCAACCTGCAGACCCGTCACGCGCGAATACTGGCGCAGCGCGCTCCCCAGGTCCTGCGCAGGGATAGCAAAGGTAAAGCTCTGCGCGCCTGCCGCATGGGCCGGGGCGAGTGTGGCGGTGAACGAAACGCAGGCAAGCGAAAGGGCCAGCGCCGAAACACCGGCGCGGCTGGATCCTGAGCGAAACATGAAATCCCCTGTGTGGTAACCAAGTACGCGGGAAAGACGCTTGAGAAATTAAAAACCCGACAAAATAATTTTATGGCACTTTTATTAAATTACGATGCCATTTTAGAGACATACAACTTCGACGAATTACTGGCGGCCAATCCGGTAACGGCCCTCTTCGCGCGACCAGGACAGGTCGTGGATGGCCGCGAGCGTCTCGACGATTTCCTGGGGACTATCCATTTCAAAGCGGCCCGTGACGCGCAGCTCTCCCAGCTGCGGATCGTCGAGTACGACGGGAATGCGCGCGGTCCGGTTGAGCCGCTCGATGAGCCGGTCCAGCCGCGTGTCCTGCGCATCGAACCAGCCATCCAGCCAGCCCGGACGATCTCCGCCGATACCCTCAAGGCTTCGCACATGGGCACCTTCGAGAACGAGCCCGGTGCCTGCGGGCAGCCGCCACGCACCGCTCTCACCCGCGACCTCAACGAGCCCGCGATAGACCCGCACCTCGCGGCGCCCGCCCGCGAGCACGTCGATGTCGAAGGCCGTCCCCAGGACTTCGACGCGCGCCCCCTTGGCCTCGACGGCGAAACCGCGCAGCGCTTCGTGCGCCACGTCGAAGAAGGCCTCGCCCTTCTCGAGGTCCGCCTCGCGCGACCAGGGAGTCAGCCGAACCGAGAGACGCGAACCGCCGCTTAGCTGGATGTGCGATCCGTCCGCGAGCACGATCTCGCGCGTCGTGCCCCAAGGCGCTTCGTAGGTGTGGGTCGGCGCGAACAGTCCCTGTGCAAGCGGCACGACAGCCGCGAGCGCCGCGAGACCCGCCACCAGTCCGAACCAGCGGCGATTTGCGCGCGCGCGCGGCCCGCCCTCGCCGTCTTCGTGATCCCCACCATTATCATTGCCCGCGCGGGTCGCGCACGCAGCTTGCGCGAACCCTTCGGACTGCCACAGCGAGGCCATCAGGGCGTAGCTTTCCACGTGGCGCGGGTCTTCGGCGATCCAGGCATCGAAGCTCGCCGCAATCGCGCTGTCCTGGACGGGACCGCGCATGCGCTCCAGCCAGAGCGCGGCCGCGCTGTCGATCTCGGCGCGTTCGCTCGCCATCATTCGTTCCATCCCGCCGGATCGATCCCGGCCTTTTCCATCGCGCGGCGCAGGTCCACCAGGCCGCGGGTTATGTGCTTCTCGACCGCCTTGCCGCTGAGCGCGAGATCCTCGCCAATGGCCCGGCAGCTTTCGTTGCGCAGGCGTCGGCGCACCAATACTTCGCGGCGCAGCGCGGGCATTCGATTGAGACAGCGCTGGAAGACCTCGATCGCACGCCGGGAATCGAGCACCCTGTCCAGCGAGGGTGCCGTGGTCTGCCACTGGCCTTCCTCGCCTTCGGCGCCCTCCCCCGCATCTGCGTAGCGGCTCTCGGCGCGGTGCTGATCGACGAGGAGATTGTCGGCAATGCGAAACCCCAGCGCGAAGACGCTCCCGATTTCCTTCGTCCGACTTATCGCGATCAGACGCAGCACGGTCTCCTGCGCAATGTCCTCGGCCAGATCCGCACGGGCCCCACGGGCGCGCAGATAGCCGATGAGCCGGGATTGGACCATGGTCCAGTCGGTTCCGGGACTATCGCCGTCACGGGCAAGCAGGAGGGCATCGGGTCGGGGCACGGCGCGGCTTTTTCCGTGAAGAGAATGCGGTAGCCGTGCGCCCTAGCCGCGCTCCATGACGGTTTGGCGACGCTTGCGCTACACCTCGACCGCGCTGGCGACGCGGTCCTGCCCCCCGAAGACGCGCAGATAACGCGCAACTTCCTCTGGATCGCCGGTGGACTTGGCCGGATTGTCGGACAGCTTGACCGCCGGACGCCCGTTGGCCTGCGTCACCTTGCAGACGAGCGAGATCGGCTCGAGCCCGGCCTGCCCTTCCGGGTCGCAATCGCGAAAATCGTTGGTGAGGTTGGTGCCCCAGCCAAAGCTCATGCGCACCCGCCCCTGGAAGTGGTGGTAGGTTTCCTCGATGGTGTCGATGTCCATTCCATCCGAAAAGATGATGAGCTTGGTGCGCGGATCGACGCCGCGTTCCTCCCACCAGCGGATGATCTGCTCGCCCCCCTCGATGGGCGGCGCGCTGTCCGGGCGAAAGCCGGTCCAGCGCGCCAGCCAGTCGGGCGCGTTGCGCAGGAACGCGGTCGAGCCGAAAGCATCGGGCAGCGCGATCAAAAGGTTGCCGTTGTAGTGCTGCTGCCAGTCTTCAAGCACCTGGTAGGGGGCGTGGGCGAGCGCGGCGTCACTCGTCGCCAGCGCGCCGGCCACCATCGGCAACTCGTGCGCGTTGGTGCCGATCGCCTCGAGGTCGGCATCCATCGCAAGAAGCACGTTGGAAGTGCCGATGAAACGGTCCCCCAGCCCCTCCTTCAGGGCCTCGACGCACCAGCGTTGCCACAGAAAGCCGTGCCGCCGCCGCGTGCCGAAGTCGGAGATGGCAAGGTCAGACAATTGCCGCAGCCGCTCCACCTTGTCCCACAGCCGCGCCTTGGCCCTCGCGTAGACGACATCGAGCGCGAACTTGCCCCGTCCGGCAAGCGCGGCGCGCGAGCGCAGTTCGTTGACGATCGCGAGCGCGGGGATCTCCCACATGGTGGTGTGGGTCCAGGGGCCTTCGAAGCGCAGTTCGTACTGCCCGTCCACCTTGCGCAGGTCGTACTCGGGAAGCTGGAAGTCCGCGAGCCAGGCCAGGAAGTCCGGCTTGAACATCTGCTGCTTGCCGTAAAAGCTGTTGCCCGCGAGCCAGATCAGCTCCTTCTTGGCAAAGCGCACCGAGCGCGCATAATCGAGCTGGGCGCGCAGTTCGTCCTCGTCGATGATCTCGGCCAGCCGCACCGATTTCGTGCGGTTGATGAGCGAAAAGGTCGCATCGACATCGCCGTGGATGTGATGGATCATCTGCAGCATCAGCAACTTGTAGAAGTCGGTGTCGAGCAGACTGCGCACGATGGGGTCGAGCCGGAAGCCGTGGTCGTAGCTGCGCCGTGCAATGTCGGTTACGGTCATGCCAGGCTCCTTAGCCGATTGCGGGAGGGAAGGAACACAATGCCGGCTCCGCATGCACGCAGGCATTGCAACATCAGGTGCGGCCTGCGCGCCCTGCTCAATCAGGTCATGCCCCGGAAACGATAGAGCTCGGCGGGACGATGGGAGGTTCGGGTTTCGCGCGTGCCGGTCGGCGTAATCCACCCCTTGTCGATCATGCGCCGCCGGAATGCCGGCTTGTTGAGCGCGCTCCCCCGGATCGCCTCGTGCACGTCTTGAAGCTGGCGCAGGGTGAAGAACGGGGGCAGGAGATCAAAGCCGACGGCGGTATAATCGAGCTTGCCGCGCAGACGCTCCAGCGCGAGGGTCAGGATCTGTTCGTGATCGAACGCAAGGGGGAGCCGCGCTCCGGTTGGGTCCAGCACGGCGCTATCGCCCGAACAATCCCCCTCCGGCACGGCCAGCGTCGCGCAGAGCAATTCAGGATTGGCCTCCAGCGCAGCTTCGATAGCGGCAGGGGCCAGAAGCGCCAGCCAGGCCACGGTCACGATGCGCCGACGCGGATCGCGCGCGACCTCGCCAAAGGTGTAGAGCTGCTCGCACCGCACATCCAGGAGCCCGGCCTTGTCGCGAAGCACACGCCGGGCTGCGTCCTCAAGCGCCTCCCGCGCGCCCACGAAACCACCCGGAAGCGCAGCGTGCCCTGCAAAGGGCGCTGCACCGCGCCGCAGCAGCAAGGCGCAGGGGGCGCCCTTGCGCACCCCCATAAGCACGATATCCACGCAGACGGACAGGCGCGCGTAGGCGTCTGGATCCTCTCCTGCCAAAATGTCGATATCCGCCACAGCGCACCTTATATTCAAGCCGCGCTTTACTTATTTTTGAGGCGCATATAAGTCAAGGTGCCAGGCCCCAAGGAGACACGCCCGATGCCATTCGTGATTGTCGTGGATACGCAAAGAGACTTCATGGCACCCGATGGCGCGCTCAGCGTGGCGGGCGCGGACGATCTCGTCGCGCCGATGCAGGCCTGGCTCGAGGCGCTCGATCCTGAGACGACCGAGGGCGTTCTCTTCACCTTCGACACCCACGACCCGGCCATCTATTCCGGATCGCCCGAGGCCGAGGCCTTTCCCCTTCACTGCGTGCGCGAAAGTGCAGGCTGGGCAAACATGCTCGATCCTGACCGGGTTCCCGCGCAGATCCCGACCTGGAAACTGGAAAAGGGCGTCTTCGACATGTGGAGCGAAGCCGGCCTCCCACTCACCAGCGCACGCAACGATGCCAGGCCCACGCAGCCCATTGCACGCGATGCGTTTTTTACCGACCTTGCCAGGCGCGGAGTGCGCGATGTAACCGTCATCGGCGTTGCGGCCGACTATTGCGTATTGTGGGCTGTCCAGGGGCTTCTGGAACGAGGTTTTACGGTCCATGTGCCCCAAGCACTAACCAAGGGCATAGACCGCCAGATCGACGAAGTGATCGCCAGCGATCTCGCCGGAAAGCCCGTCCATCTTGTAAAGGCCTGAGACACCCCGCCCGCGCTAACGGCAGCAAAGCGGGACAAGAAACGGCACACGCAGTGCCAGCGGACGCAGCGCTGCCGCGACAAGCGCCAGCAACAACATGCCCACGACCGAGGCCAGCACCGCCGAGGACGGCGAAGGCGGCAGCACCCACAAGGCCACCGGCTGCATGACGCTCATCGCCAGCATCATCGCCAGGAAGAAAAGTCCGGTGCGAAGCGCAAAGGCACTCCACCGCCCGACCCGCTCGCGCGGGGTGAAAGCGGGGCGCGAACCATGCGCCGCGCGGCCCGGCCACTGGCAGGCAATCGCGACCAGGAGCATCAGCGCGCTGGTGGCGGGCAGGATCCGAAGATGAACCGAGACGCTCGCCAGAAGGTTGAAACCATCGCCCGAGCAGATCGACTGCATTGTATAGTAGGCTAGGCGTCCATCCGCCTTTGCGCCCAGGATCGTCCCGCCCGCGCACAACATCATGTCGCGCAGCAGGCGTACGGCGGCGCTGTCGCTGCCGACACCGCGAAGGTCGTGGGCGATGGAAACCTGTCCGGTCAGCGCGTTGCTCCTGGATATCATGGGTCGCTCCTAGACGAGCGTCTGCACGGTAACTTTGACCCGGCGCAAACGCCAGCAAAAGCGTGCAAGGCCAGCGCAATATCCGGGCAATCGCCGACATCGCAGGTGCGAGAAAGAAAAAGAGATGCACCAGCCCCTCCCTTGCCGCGCTTGTCAAAGCCGCTGCTCGGTGAGGCCTCTCGCAAAAATGGCGAGGTGTGCGGAACCTTTTACAACCACTTGCGTTTCCTCGCTCGATCTATTCCGTTTCCAGCAGGCGATCCGGCCCTCGTTCCTGCTTACCAGAAAGATACCATGGCTTTTGCGCGCGCCCTCGATTCCCGTCCTCTTCTCTACACGCTGCTGGCTGCCCTTCTGGTCCTCACCGCGATCGTCGACAGCACGTTTCCGCTCGGCATGGCGTTCTGGGTCATCTACCTCATTCCAACCACCCTGGCCTTCCTGTCACCGCACCGGATCGTCCCGGCTGTGGTCGCGGTGGTGGCCTGTGTCCTGATTGTCGTCGGCTTCGTGCTGGCCCCCGAGAACAGCTCGGACGACTTTGCCCTGGTCAACCGCACGCTTGCCTGCATCACCAACCTGCTGATCGGCGGCATGGGCGTGGCCTTCATCGCGATGCGCAACGCCACCCGTTTCGAACAGCATCTTCGCCAGGCCGAGACCGACCTCGCCCGCGCACTTCAGGGCAATCTCTCGCTGGAGGATCTGGGCACGCGGGTCCTCAACTTCCTGGGCACCAACTTCGGAGCCACGGCAGGCCTGCTCTACGTCAACGACGACGGCATCTACCGCCGCACGGCCAGCTATGCCGTGCCCGAGAACGCGGCAGTTCCCGCCGTGATCGAGCGCGGCGACGGCCTGCTTGGCGAAACGATCAACCATGGCCGCGCGCGCGCCATCACCCGCATCCCCGATGGCTACATCGCCTTCGGTTCGGCCCTGGGCCAGGCCCGCCCGGATCGCCTCGTGATCGGTGCCTCCACCATCGATGGACGGGTCAACGGCCTCATCGAGGTTGCCTTCCTCGACGAACCCGGCACGCTTGCCCACGAAGTGCCCGACTTCCTCGAACGCATTTCCGGCATCCTGGGCGTAGCCCTGCGCGCCGCCAAGTACCGCGCCCGGCTCGAGCACCTGCTGTCCGAAACCCAGCAGCAGGCCGAGGAAATGCAGAACCAGAGCGAGGAACTGCGTGCTACCAACGACGAACTCGAAGCCCAGACCAAGCTGCTCCAGTCCTCGCAGGAGCAGCTCGAGGCGCAGCAAGCGGATCTGGAGCGCTCCAATGCCCAGCTCGAGGAACAGACCGCGTCTCTGGAAGCCCAGCGCGACGAACTGACCCGCGCCCAGACCCGCATGCGCGCGCAGGCCGAGGAACTGGAGCAGGCCAGCCGCTACAAGTCCGAATTCCTCGCCAACATGAGCCACGAACTGCGCACCCCGCTCAATTCGCTGCTCATCATGGCGCGCCTCCTTGCCGACAATCGCGGTGGCAATCTCAACGAGGAGCAGGTGCGCTACGCGCAGACCATCGAGACCTCGGGCAACGACCTCCTCACCCTCATCAACGACGTTCTCGACATCTCCAAGATCGAGGCCGGTCGCATTGACCTGGAAGCGCGCGAACTGCCCGTCGAGGACCTGCTGGCCAAGCTGCGCGACAGCTTTGCGAGCGCCGCGGCCGACAAGCGCCTTGCCCTGCGCATCACCCAGGATGATGACGCCCCGCGCAATTTCGAGACCGATCCCCTGCGCTTCGAGCAGATCCTCAAGAACTTCCTTTCGAACGCGATCAAGTTCACCGAGAAGGGCGAGGTCGCGCTCGAAGTCACGGCGGCCCCGGACGACGCCCTGGCCTTCACCGTGCGCGACACCGGGCCCGGCATCCCCGAGGACCAGCGCGACGCGATCTTCGAAGCCTTCCGTCAGGCCGATGGCGGGATCGCCCGCAAGTACGGCGGAACCGGCCTTGGCCTTTCGATCTCGCGCGAACTCGCCAGCCTGCTCGGCGGCGCGATCACGCTGAAGAGCACGCCTGGCGAAGGCAGCGCTTTCACGCTCACGGTGCCCCGCACCTTCCAGCCCAGCGATACCGGCGCGGCGTCCCGGCCCACTTCGAGCGCGGCCGAAGAGCGCAACGCACGTAAGGGGCCCAGCGGAAACTCGCAGCACCTTCCTACCGCGTCCAGTACGCCCTTCGTCCCCGACGACCGGGAGAGCCTCACCGGCGATTCGCGCACGATCCTCATTGTCGAGGACGACCCCGCATTTGCCCGCATTCTCCTCGACATCGCGCACGAGACCGGCTTCCAGTGCCTGGTCGCCGGAACCGCGGACGAAGGGGCGCTGCTGGCGCGCCAGTACCTGCCTCAGGCAGTCATCCTCGACATGCACCTGCCCGATCACACCGGCCTCTCGGTGCTCGACCGGATCAAGCGCGACACGCGCACGCGCCATATCCCGGTGCACATCGTCTCGGCCGATCACGATGACCACGACGCGCTGGCAAGCGGGGCCGTCGGCTACCTCTTCAAGCCGGTCGCGCGCGAAACGCTGGTGACCATGCTCGAAGGTCTCGAAGCGCGCATGGCCCAGCGCCTGCGCCGCGTGCTGGTGGTGGAAGACGATTCGACCCAGGCCGACGCCATCCACCAACTGCTTGCCAGCCGCGATGTCGAGACAGTCACTGTCCAAAGCGCGGCAAAATGTCTGGAACGCCTCGCCAGCGACACCTTCGACTGCATGGTGCTCGACCTCAACCTGCCCGACATGACCGGCCTCGACCTGCTCGACCGCCTGTCGCACGACGAGAGCGTCTCGTTCCCGCCCGTCATCGTCTACACCGGCCGCGATCTCTCCTCCGAAGAAGAGATGCGCCTGCGCCGCTATTCCAAGTCGATCATCATCAAGGGTGCCAAGAGCCCGGAGCGCCTGCTCGACGAGGTGACGCTCTTCCTCCACCAGGTCGTCTCCGACCTTCCGGACGAAAAGCAGCAGCTGCTGGCCCGTTCGCTGGGCCGCGATGCCGCACTGGAAGGCCGCCAGATCCTCGTCGTGGAAGACGACATCCGCAACGTCTACGCGCTGACCTCGGTGCTTGAACCGCATGGCGTCAACGTGCGCATTGCCCGCAATGGCCTGGAAGCGCTTTCCGAGCTGGGGCGCGCGGCGGACAGCGACGGCGCGCCGGTCGATCTCGTCCTCATGGACATCATGATGCCCGAGATGGACGGCCTCACCTGCATGCGCGAAATCCGCAAGCAGGGCGAATGGACCAACCTGCCGATCATCGCTCTCACCGCCAAGGCGATGGAACGCGACCACCGCGAATGCCTGGAAGCGGGCGCCAACGATTACCTGCCCAAACCGCTCGACATCGACAAGCTGCTCAGCCTCGTGCGCGTGTGGATGCCGCGCAGGTAATCGGGGCGATGATGAACATGCGCAGCGAGGACACCCTGGAGGACATCGAACTCGATCTTCTGATCGAGGCGATCTGGCGCCGCTACCAGTACGATTTCCGCGACTATTCGCGCACTTCGGTGCTGCGTCGTCTTCAGCGCGCGCAGGCGCACTTCGGCCATGCCAACCTCTCCGGACTGCTCGACCAGATCCTGCACGAGCCCGAATGCCTGCCCGAGCTGATCGGCTTCCTCACCATCCAGGTCAGCGACATGTTTCGCGATCCGGACTACTTCCGCACGATCCGCGAGAAGGTGGTGCCGCACCTGCGCACCTGGCCCTCGATCAAGGTGTGGATCGCTGGCTGCGCGAATGGCGAGGAGTTCTACTCCCTTGCCATCCTCTTTCGCGAAGAGGGGCTGGAAGACCGCACCTTGTTCTACTGCACCGACATCAACACCGCCGCGCTCGAGCGGGCCAAGGCCGGGATTTTCGAGATCGACCGCCTGCCCGGCTTCTCGCGCAACTACCGCGAGGCGGGCGGCAAGGGTTCGCTCTCGGACTACTACACCGCGAACTACGGCGTCGCCCGCTTCGACCCTACCTTGCGCAGCCGGGTGGTCTTTGCCGACCACAACCTGGCCAGCGACGCGGTCTTCTCGGAGGTCCATTTCGTGTCGAGCCGCAATGTCCTGATCTACTTCGACCGGACCCTTCAGGACCGCGCCCTGGGCCTGTTCGCCCGCTCGCTCCCACCCGGCGGCTTCCTCGGCCTGGGGTCCAAGGAAACCGTACTCTTCTCCCCCGAGCGCGAGAATTTTGCCGACTTTGCACCCGATGAAAAGGTGTGGCGGCGCCGTTCCCATTCCAGTCAGGAGGCCGTTTATGCCGAATGAGCCCATCAAGATTCTGGCCGTGGACGATATCCAGGAGAACCTGGTGGCGCTCGAAGCCGCGCTCGACCAGCCCGGTGTCGAACTGGTCACGGCAAGTTCCGGGCTCGATGCGCTGGAATACCTGCTCAAGGATGACTTCGCGCTGGCCCTGCTCGACGTGCAGATGCCCGGAATGGACGGCTTCGAGCTCGCCGAACTGATGCGCGGCACCGAGCGTACGCGCGGCATCCCGATCATCTTCCTCACCGCAGTCGCCACCGACGAGCGGCGCAAGTTCCGCGGCTTCGAGGCGGGCGCGGTGGACTATCTGCTCAAGCCGCTCGACATCACGATCCTGAATTCCAAGGTCGCCGTTTTCGTCGAACTGGCCCGCCAGCGCCGCGAGATCGCCAACCAGCGCGACGAGCTGGGGGCCGCGCTCGGCCGTCTGCGCGCCTACGGCGACAACTCGCTGCTCGCCACACTGGAAGTCGATGCGAACCTGCGCATTCTCAACTGGTTCAAGGGGGCCGAGCGCACCATCGGCTACCACGCCCAGGACATGATCGGCCTGCGCCTGCAGGACGCCCCCTTTCTTCTCGACGAGGATCGCGCATCGGTTCAGGACGCGATCCGCGCGCTACTTGCCAGCGAAGGCGGCCGCGCCGTCCAGGATCACCGTTTCCGCCGCGCCGATGGGGCCCGGCGCGAAGGCGAATGGTACGCCACCGCACTTCCGCGCAGCAACGGCTCGCACGGCAGCATCATGCTCTCCATGATCGACGTCACCGAAAGGCGCCGGGCCGAACGCACCCAGCGCCTGCTCATCGGCGAACTGAACCACCGGGTGAAGAACACCCTCGCAACCGTGCAGGCGATCTGCTCACAGGGCTTCCGCCACGCCCGTTCGCCCGAAGACTTCCAGGAAGCCTTCACCGGACGCATCCAGGCGCTCTCGCGCGCGCATTCGCTGCTGAGCGCGACGACCTGGGACAGCGCCAGCCTGCGCCACCTCATCGCCGACCAGGTCGCCATCGGCGCCATCGGCGAAGATCGCCTGCGCCTTTCGGGACCCGACATCGACCTGCCGCCCGAACTGGCGCTGCGCTTCTCGCTGATCCTGCACGAACTGGCGACCAACGCCCACAAGTACGGCGCCCTTTCCAACGAGACCGGCACCGTCAGCCTCAGCTGGACCCGCGAGGGCGAATGGATTTCACTGTGCTGGCAGGAAGCCGGCGGCCCACCCGTGGTCAAGCCGGAACGCCGCGGTTTCGGCTCCAGCCTGATCGAGGGCAGCCTCGCGGCAGATGGCGCGCGAATCCATGCCGACTATGCCCCCGAAGGCGTGCGCTGGGATCTCATGGTCCCGCTGATTACCGGCTCTGAGTGCGCTCCGTGCGACGAACCTGAGACCGCTGCCCTTGCCGATGTTCCGGCATCTGACGCAAAGGTTTGCGCCGAGGAAGCACCAGCGCCCGCGCACGTCCACACGTCCACACCACCAGAGCCGCTGCCCGTTCCCGCACCGCAAAGCGAGCCGGCCCAGACAGCAGCCCTTCCCTCGCTCGACAATCTGCGCATCCTCATCGTCGAGGACGAGCCGCTCGTGGCGATGGAACTGGCCATGGAGATCGAGGACAATGGCGGCATCGCGATCGGCCCTGCCTCCTCGTGCGAGCAGGCCATCGGCATCATCGAACAGGCCCATCCCGATCTTGCGCTTCTCGACGGCAATCTTAACGGAGAGCGGATCGACCCGGTAGCCGACGCCCTTGCGGCGCAGGACACGCCCTTTGCCTTCGTGAGCGGCTACGACCGGCAGCACCTGCCCGCCAATCACGGCCATCGCCCGATGCTCGCCAAGCCCTTCCTGGGCCGCGAGGTCCATGCCGTGATCGCCGAACTGGCGCATGAAATACGCAACACCGCGGGTTGACGGGGGGATCGCCGACAAGGGTTAATTTGGGTTACCACGCACCCCCGGCAAACCTGACGGAGAAGCGCAAGGAAAAGGGTTACCCGTCGTCCTTCACAGTGGCCTCGCCGGGCCGGACAGACCCGGCCTGCCGCCACTAGCCAGGATACGCCCATGCCCCGCTCCGCACCGCATTCCCCATCCCGCACCGCCACGCTTCGCACGCCGCTCGACCCCATGCTCAGGCGCCAGATTCACGGGCCCATCCAGCCGATGGACGAGCCCGGCCTCATCACCGAACTGGGCGAGCGCCTGCTGCGGTTCCTGCGCACGCTCTAGCGGCCGCACAGGCCGCGCGCCGGGGGTGACGCAGACCACAAGCTGGCCTAGATCGGCATGATGACCTCCTCCTCCCGGCCCGCACCTGCCGCATCGGTGCTCTTCGTGTGCCTTGGCAACATCTGCCGTTCGCCGCTGGCCGAAGCGGCCTTGCGCGAAGCCGCGACGAAGGCGGGCCTCGCGCTTGAGATCGATTCGGCCGGGACCGGCTCCTGGCACATCGGCAAGGCGCCCGATCCGCGCTCGCGCGCTGAGGCCCGGCGCCACGGCATCGACATAGGGCACTACCGCGCCCGGCAGGTTTCCCCGGCCGACTTCGCCCGCTTCGACCGGATCATCGCCATGGACGCGCAGAACCTCGCCGATCTGGAAGCCATGGCGCCCGCCGATGCACGCGCCGGGCTTTCGCTCCTGCTCGATCATGTCCCGGGGCTTGAAGGCGAGGACGTCGAGGATCCCTACTTCGGGGGCGAGGAAGGCTTTGCCATCACCTGGGATCAGGTCCGGCGCGCCGCCGAAACCCTCGTGCGCGAGCTTGCCGGACAGGACTGAGCCTCAGAATCGGCGCAGCCAGTACTGCATGGGCTTGGCGCTTTCCTGCGCTTCGCGGTGGTCCTTCCAGGCAAGTTCGGTGACCAGTCCTCCGACCGGCGCATAGCCGCGCGCGCGCCAGAAAGAGTCGAGCGTGCGGTAGTCGGCCGGACGATCCGGGTGATCCTCAGGGCGCACCACAGCCGCAAAGGTCGCCGCGTGCGCCCCGTGTGCGCGGGCAGCCGCCTCGCGGGCGTCGAAGAAGGCGTGGCCGATCCCCTGCCCGCGGTAGTCCGCCAAGAGCACCGACTCGCCGAAATAGAACAACTGCTGCGTCGCGATACCCCGCGCCTCGAAGGGCGCGCGAAATTCCGTCTTCTGCGCGTGCATGGGCGAGGCCGTCGCCGCGCCGACCAGCCGGTCGCCTGCCAGCGCCGCGATGAGGACACTGCCCTTTGCCTCGATGAACTCGCGCAGATAGGCTTCCTCGTAGGCGGCATCGCCGTCATAGAGATAGGGCCAGTCCGCGAAGACCTCCATGCGCAGCTGCGCCAGTGCCCCCGCCATTGCCCGCACCTCGGCGCCTTCCAGCGCCCGTATCGCCACGTCCATTCCGGCCTCTTTCCTCCTCGTCCCTGCCCCCTTGTCGCAAGCCTGGCGTATCCCCCGCCCCCAGCGCAAGTCCCCCTCCAAATCGCGCCGTTTGATTTTGGTCCCGGTTGCTTTATATGCGGGCGCTGAACACCCCCGGCCCCACAGGTCGCCAAAGCGACGCCGCAGCCGGGGTTTGCTCTTTTTCAGTTGCTCAATTTCACGTTGCAAGGATCACCCGAATGACCCGTCGCCGCCAGATCTACGAAGGCAAGGCCAAGATCCTGTATGAGGGCCCCGAGCCCGGTACCCTGATCCAGTACTTCAAGGACGATGCGACCGCCTTCAACGCCCAGAAGAAGGGCACGATCCAGGGCAAGGGCGTCATCAACAACCGCATCAGCGAGTACGTTTTCTCGCGCCTCAACCACATCGGCGTGCCCAACCACTTCATTCGCCGCCTCAACATGCGCGAGCAGCTGGTCCGCCAGGTCGAGATCATCCCCATCGAGGTCGTCGTACGCAACGTCGCGGCCGGCTCCATCTCCAAGCGCCTGGGCATTCCCGAGGGCGAGATGCTGCCGCACACGCTGATCGAATACTGCTACAAGGACGACGCGCTGGGCGATCCCCTCGTCGCCGAAGAGCACATCGCGTGCTTTGGCTGGGCCAACAATGAGGAGATGCAGGACATCGCGGCGATGGCGATCCGCGTCAACGACTTCATGGCCGGCATGTTCGCGGCGATCGACATCCGCCTCGTCGACTTCAAGCTCGAGTTCGGCCGCATCTGGGACGGCGACTTCAGCCGCGTGATCCTCGCCGACGAGATCAGTCCCGACGGCTGCCGCCTGTGGGACATGGTCTCGGGCGAGAAGCTCGACAAGGACCGCTTCCGCCGCGACCTCGGCGGCGAGGAAGAGGCCTACCAGGAAGTCGCCCGCCGTCTCGGCCTGCTTCAGGACGACAACGGCCCGAGCGAAGTCCTCGACCTCTCGCAGCACCGCAAGCTGCGCGGCAAGTAAGTTTCACAGCCCCAGCGGCTGACACGAACGTTCAGGCCCCCGGTCATCCACGCATGACCGGGGGCCTTTTGCATGGGGCCGCCTTGGCAAGCCCGATCCGCTCGGGCACTAGGGGGCGATGCGTTATCCCAAGCTGCTGGCCTGCCTCCTTTTCGCCCTGCCCCTGCCTGTCCTCGCGCAGGCTCCGCAAGCCGCCAGTGCAGACCAACAGGCGAGCGCGCACGACACCGCCCCCGCCTGGGCCTTCGCGACGAGCGACATCCCGGTCGATCCGGACTTCCGCTTTGGCCGCCTCGCCAATGGCATGCGCTATATCCTGCGCCACAACGCCACTCCGGCCGGAACCGGCGTCGTGCGGCTCGACATCGAAGCGGGATCGCTCGACGAAGCGCCCGAAGAACGCGGCCTAGCCCACTTCCTCGAACACATGGCCTTCAACGGTTCGCGCCGGGTCCCCGAAGGGCAGATGGTCCCCCTGCTCGAACGCAGCGGCCTCGCCTTTGGCGCCGACACCAACGCCTCGACCAGCTTCGAACGCACGACCTACAAGCTCGATCTTCCCCGCAATGACATGACGCTGCTCGACACCGCGCTCATGCTCATGCGCGAGACCGCAAGCGAGCTGACCATCGCGCCCGCCGCCGTCGAACGCGAGCGCGGCGTGATCCTCTCGGAGATGCGCGACCGCAACACCTACGAGTTCCGCAACACGCTGGACAGTCTCGATTTCCTCTACCCCGAGGCGCGCTTCACGCAGCGTTTTGCCATCGGCACGCGCGAGACCATCGAGGCGGCCACAGCCCAACGCCTGCGGGGTCTATACGAACGCACCTATGTGCCCGCCAACACGACTCTGGTCGTCGTCGGCGACTTCGATATCGACGCGCTCGAGGCTGCGGTCATCCGGCATTTCAACAACTGGTCGGGTCCTTCGCCAAGCCCGCAGCCCGACGCAGGGCCGGTCACGCCCGAAGACAGCGGCCGCAGCGACATCCACCTCGATCCCTCGCTGTCCGAGCGCGTGACCCTGGCACGCAATCGGCCCTGGCGCGAGGAGCCCGATTCCATCGCCCAGCGGCAGGCCAATCTCCTGCGCCTTGTTGGCTACAACATCGTCAACCGCCGCCTTCAGCGTCTTGCGCGTCAAGCCGAGCCGCCCTTTCGCGGCGCAGGCTACGGCACGGGCGATGCCTTCGAGGCGGCTCGCACCACGCGTCTGATCGTCGACACCGTCGATGGTGGATGGCGCAAGGGCCTCACCGCCGCCGTCACCGAGTACCGGCGCGCGCTTGAACAGGGCTTCAGCAAGGCCGAAGTGGCCGAACAGGTGGCCGACATCCGCGCCGCGCTGACCCAGGGCGCGCGCAGCGCCGGGACCCGCAGCAACAAGGCCCTCGCCTCTGCGGCGCTCAACCTGGTGACCGAGGAGACGGTCCCCTCCACCCCGCAATCCGCACTTGAACGCTTTTCCGCCTTCGAACCACGCATCACGCCCGAAGCCGCGCTCGCCGCGATCCGGCACGAGGCCGCGCCCCTGGTCGATCCCCTGATCCGCTTCGAAGGCCGCAAGGCCCCCGAAGGCGGCGAGGACGCCCTGCGCGCCGCCTTTGAGGCGGCCAACAACGCCCCCATCGCCGCCGCCCGCGAGACAAAGACCGAGCGCTTTGCCTATACCGATTTCGGCACGCCGGGACGCGTGGTGGAGGACCGGCGCGAGGCGCAGCTAGGCATCCGCGAACTGCGCTTTGCCAACGGCGTGATGCTCAACCTGCACCGCTCCGACCTCGAAAAGGACAAGGTGCGGGTCCAGGTTTCCATCGATGGCGGCACCCGCCTCGACACGCGGGACGATCCGCTTGCCACCGAGCTCGTCTCCTACGTGCCCTGGGGTGGTCTGGGCGCACACAGCCGCGATGACCTCGACACGATCCTCGCGGGCAAGACCTTGAGCTTCGAGCTGCGCAATAGCGGCAATGCCTTCGTCTCGCGCGCGCAGACGACCCCTGCCGATCTCGAACTCCAGCTCGAACTCATCGCCGCGCTTGTCACCGACCCCGGCTATCGCCCGGAAGGCGAAGTGCAGTACCGTCAGGCGATTGCCACCTATTTCGCGCAGCTGCGCGCGACCCCGGCCTCCGCGCTGCAGGCGGACCTGGGCCGTATTCTCTCGGGCGGAGATCCGCGCTTCAGCCTGCAGCCCCCTGCCCGCTACAGCCAGCTCTCCTACGCCGACCTCAAGGCCGCAATCGAAGACCGGCTCGCGCACGGCGCCATCGAGATCGCGCTCGTCGGTGACTTCGACGAGGACGCGGCCATCGCGCTCGTCGCGCGCACGTTTGGTGCCCTGCCCTCGCGCGAGCGCGCATTCGGGAGTTATGCCGGTAAGCCCGCGCGCCCCTTCACAGCCGATCGCAGCCCGCGGGTCATCCACCATAACGGCCCAGCCGACCAGGCGCTGCTGCGCCTGACCTGGCCGACACGCGACGATAGTGACCCGGTTGACGTCCAGCGCCTGGAACTGCTGGAGAAGGTCGTGCGCGTCGAGCTGACCGACACCCTGCGCGAGGAACTGGGCAAGACCTACTCCCCCGGCGCATCGAGCACGCTTTCGCGCTACTGGAAGGGCTATGGCACCTTTGCGATCAGCGCCTCGGTTGATGTGAAGGACGTCGCGGCGACGCGCGCGGCCATCCGCAAGGTGCTCGAGAAGCTGCGTGCCGAGCCCGTGAGCCCCGATATTGTCCAGCGCGCGCGCCAGCCGATGCTCGAGGGGCTCGACAATGCCCTCAAGACCAACACGGGCTGGATGGCGCTGGTCGACCATGCGCAGAGCGAGGCCGAGCGGATCGAGCGCTACCTCAAGGCGCGCGAACGCCTTGCCGCGCTCTCCGGCGACGATGTCCAGGAGATGGCGCGGCGCTATCTGGCCCCTGTGGACGCGGTCGACGTGACGGTACTTCCCAAGGACGCAGCGCCGGAAGGCTGAGCCTCTGGCGCCGGATCAGGCGCCCAGGCGCTCCAGCGTCGGGATGAGTTCGTCGAAATGGTCGATCACTGCGCTGCCGCCCAGTGTCTCGGGCGCCGCGTCGTTGAAACCGAAGCTGACGACCACGCACGGCAGACCTGCCGCCGCCGCCCCGCCGGTATCGTAGCTCGTATCGCCGACATAGGCCGCCCGGCCCCCTCCGGCCCGCTCCAGCATCAAATGGAGGAGATCGGGCTTGGGCTTGGCGCGGCCAGGTCCCAGCGTATCGCCGCCGATGACCGTCACGAAACGCTCGCTAAGGCCCAGTTCCTCGAACAGGCGCACCGCCAGTTCTTCCAGCTTGTTGGTCACCACAGCGATCTTGACCCCGCGCGCGGCCAGCCCGTCGAGCATGGCCTCGCCGCCCGGGAACAGGTGCGTGTCGCGCGCGATGTTCGCTGTATAGTAGGCCATGAGCTCGCCATGGAGCTCCTCGAAGCGGTCCTGCGCGACCGGACCTCCCGTCACCTCGAAGGCCCGGGCGAGCATCTTGCGCGCCCCCCCTCCGACAAGCGTGCGCACCGTCTCCTTGGCCACAGGCTCGCGCCCGGCCAGCGCCAGTGCATGGTTCACCGCATGACCGAGGTCTCCATGGGTATCGAGAAGCGTGCCATCGAGGTCGAAGCCGACAATGTCGTAGGGAAAATCCGTCATCGCCGCCTAAGTGGCGAGTTCAGGTGGAAACTGCAATGAATTGCTGGCAGATGGAATTCACCATGACCGACACCGCAACACCGCCCGCCGCATCTCCGCTCGCTATCGTCGTCCTTGCCGCGGGCAAGGGCACCCGCATGAAGAGTGCGCGCCACAAGGTGCTGCACCCGGTCGCAGGGCAACCCATGCTGGAACACCTGCTGGCGAGCGCCGCGCAGCTTGCGCCCGAGCGCAGTGTCGTCGTCGCCGGGCACGGGCGCGACCAGCTCGAAGCCCAGCTCGGTACGCGCGCGGCCATTGCCGTGCAGGAACCCCAGCTCGGCACCGGCCACGCCGTCCAGCAGGCCCAGGAAGCCCTTGCCGGGTTCGAAGGCGACGTGCTGATCCTGTACGGCGATGTTCCCTTCGTGCGCCCCGAAACGATGCGCGCCATGATCGCACGCCTGCACGGCGAGGACACGCCCGCAGTGGTCGTCCTGGGCTTCGAGCCGGAGGACCCGCTGCGCTATGGCCGCATCCTCGCACACGATGACGGGCGCATTGCGATGATGGTGGAATACAAGGACGCGACCGAGGAACAACGCGCCTGCACCTTGTGCAATTCCGGTCTCATGGCGGTGAAATCGCAGGACCTCTTCGCCCTCCTCGCCAAGGTCGAGAACGACAACGCGGCGGGCGAATTCTACCTCACCGACATCGTCAACGTGGCTTCACTTGAAGAGCGCGCCTGCGCGGTCATCGTCACCGACGATCCCGACGAGGTGGGCGGCATCAATAGCCGCGCCGAACTCGCCGCCGCCGAAGCGCGCTGGCAAATCCGCCGCCGCGAACGCGCGATGGCCGATGGTGCCACGTTGGTCGCCCCCGAAACCGTCTTCTTCGCCTGGGACACGGTGATCGGTCAGGACGTGACGATCGAACCCAACGTGGTCTTCGGCCCCGGCGTCACCGTGGCGGACGATGTCACCATTCACGCCTTCTCACACCTGGAAGGCGCGACACTGGAAAGCGGGGTCGCCATCGGCCCCTATGCACGCCTGCGCCCCGGCGCCGTACTCAAGGCCAATTCCAAGGTCGGAAACTTCGTCGAGATGAAAAAGGCCGTGCTGGGCGAAGGCGCCAAGGCCAACCACCTCTCCTACCTTGGCGATGCCGAGATCGGAGCGGGCGCCAACATCGGCGCGGGCACGATCACCTGCAATTACGATGGGTATTTCAAGCACAAGACGGTGATCGGCGAGCGCGCGTTCATCGGCTCGAACTCGGCACTGGTCGCCCCGGTCAAGATCGGGGCCGACGCCATCGTGGCCGCCGGAAGCGCAGTGACGCGCGATGTGGGGGATGGCGAACTGCGCCTCGTGCGCGGCGAACAACTGGTCAAGCCCGGCTGGGCCGATCGCTTCCACGACACCATGAAGCAGAAAAAGAAGGCCCAAAAGGAGGGCTGATCCGCCCTCCCCCAAGGCTCCAGAGGCTCCAGAGGCTCACGATCCGATCGTGCGCATCCGCTCCACATGGGCAAGCTGGACCTTCCCGGCCTCGCTGTCGGGTTCGAACTCAAGCGAGCGCGAAATGAGGGCGTGTGCCTCGTCCAGGTCTCCCAGCTTTTCCTTGGCATAGCCCATGCCGCGCAGGGCCCGGGCGGCGAGGTCCGCATCGGGGCCACCCACGGTCTTGTCGGCCATCTCCCAGGCGCGCTCGAATTCGACGAGCGCGGCCTGCCATTCGCGGCGCGACTTGAAGAGTTCGGCGTATTCGTTGGCGAAGTGGGCATTTTCCGGCGCCATCCGAGTTGCCGCGCGCAGGTCCGCTTCGGCGAGATCCCCGCGGCCCATGTCGATCAGCGCATAGCCGCGCCCGAAGTGCGCATCGCACAGCGCATCGTCGATCGGCGCGTGGCCCGCAGCGGGCGTGGACGCGGCCTTCGCATCGATGCAGCGGCGCGGGCGCGAATCACCCGCGAGCCAATTGTCGGCGGCCGCGATCACCCGGTCGAAATAGGAAACCGCCTTCTCATCCTCGCCCTTGCGAAGCATGGCGAAGCCCTTCTTGAGGTCGGTCTTGAGGTCGGGCGCGGTCAGCGGCGCCACCACGAGCGCCGTCGGCCCGGACCTGTGCAGCCCTTCCACGAAACCGGCTTCCTCAGCCCCGGCACTGGAGGACAGGCCCGCAACGCCAAGAACCAGAGCAAGCCCTGCTCCGGCAATAAGACGGCGGGGCACATTGGCGGACAAACGGCCTGAAAACGGATTCGTGGCGTGCAAGGCAGCAATCCTTCTCCCGGAACAGTCCCTTCCCGGCGCTCTTTTCGTGCGCCTGTATTTTTCGAGTAAGGAACCGTTCGTTTAAGTGCCCAGAATATCCGATGAACGCGGTTTGACAAGAGAGCAGTCGAAACTCACATCTTGGGCACGCGCAAGTCGCCGGTTTGCCACCACTTAAATCTGGAGTTTCACATGGCCAACAGCCCCTGGAGCCACACCCGCTCGTCCACCGTGTCGGACGACATCGACTTCGAGATCAAGGGCCAGGAACTCCAGTTTGTCGAGATCGAACTCGATCCCGGAGAAAGCGCCGTCGCGGAAGCGGGCGCGATGGTCTGGAAGGATGCCCCGATCGAAATGTCGACCGTCTTCGGCGATGGCTCGGGCGGCCAGGGCAGCGGCTTCATGGACAAGCTGCTGGGCGCGGGCAAACGCCTCGTCACCGGCGAAAGCCTGTTCACGACCGTCTTCACCCACCACGGACGCGGCAAGGCCCGCGTGGCTTTTTCCGCCCCGGTCCCGGGCGCCATCCTCCCGATCAAGCTCGACGAAGTGGGCGGGCGCCTGATCTGCCAGAAAGACGCCTTCCTGTGCGCGGCACGCGGAGTCGAGATCGGCATTCATTTCCAGCGCAAGATCATGACCGGCCTGTTCGGCGGCGAAGGCTTCATCATGCAGCGCCTCGACGGCGATGGCTGGGTCTTCGTCCAGATGGGGGGCACCGTGGTCGAGCGCGAGCTTCACCCCGGCGAGGAACTGCACATCGATACGGGCTGTATCGCCGCCTTCACCGAGAGCGTCGATTTCGACCTCGTGCGCGCCGGCTCGGTCAAGTCGATGTTCTTTGGCGGCGAAGGCATCTTCTTCGCCCGGCTGCGCGGTCCGGGGAAGGTCTGGATCCAGTCGCTGCCCTTCTCGCGCCTCGCCGGGCGCATGCTGGCGGCCGCCGGGTCGCGCGGCGGGCAGAACCGGGGCGAAGGCTCCCTGCTGGGTGGTCTTGGCGACATGATCGACGGAGACTGATCTTAAACCTCACAATAATGTATACAGTACAGTTACTTAAATGCCCATTAACTTCTGCATCGCCATAGCGGCATCATGTTTTGGAGCGAGGGCCCCGGTCGCATACTTCGGATAGGAGCCTGGTTGGCCTTTGGCGCCTGCCTGGCCTTTGGCCTCATCCTGGCCTGGCTTTATGGCCGCCCGTGCCCGGCCGCGTCCACCGCATCGAGCGGCCAGGGCCTCCTTCTTTGCAGCACCGAACAGATTGCCGCGATCTGCAACGTCAGTTCGGCCACCGGGCTGGCCTTCTTCGGCATGGCCCTCCTGTGCGGCTCGGCGCGCCGAGCCGAAACCCGCCGCGAGAATGTGATCCGTCTGCGCCAGGTACGAGCCAGCGAGCGGCATCGCGGACTGCTGCGCATCCACACGACGAAGCGCTGGTCCGACAAGACCTCGGACGACAACTGAATCTTTGGGCTGGAAGCCAGCGTCCACGCGCTTTAACGCTGGGCATATCGGTCCTTCCGGGATCGAGCCCCGGCAAAGAGGTGACAGGCGCGCAATGTGTGGAATTATCGGCATCGTCGGCAAGGAAGAGGTGGCGGACCGTCTGGTCGATGGCCTGCGCCGGATGGAATACCGCGGCTATGACAGCGCCGGGATCTGCACGGTCGAGAATGGCCAGCTGGTAAGGCGCCGCGCCGAAGGCAAGCTGGCCAACCTCGTGACCGAACTGGCAGGCAATCCCGCCCCGGGCCTCATCGGCATCGCCCACACCCGCTGGGCCACCCACGGCGCGCCCACCGCGGTGAACGCCCACCCCCACGCGACCGATACGCTGGCGCTGGTCCACAACGGGATCATCGAGAACTTCCGCCCTTTGCGCGAATCGCTCGAATCGCGCGGACGCACCTTCGAGAGCCAGACCGACACCGAAGTCGTCGCCCATCTGGTATCCGAACAGGTCGAAGCCGGCCTCTCCCCGCAGGACGCGGTCAAGGCCGCCCTGCCCCAGCTGCGCGGAGCCTTCGCGCTGGCCATCGCCTTTCGCGAACATCCCGACATGCTGATCGGTGCACGCCTCGGCTCCCCGCTCGTCGTGGGATACGGTGAGGGCGAAACCTACCTGGGCTCCGACGCGCTTGCCCTTGCCCCCCTGACCCAGCGCATCACCTATCTGGAAGAAGGCGACTGGGTCGTCATCACCCGCGACGGTGCGCAGATCTTCGATGCGCAGAACAATCCTGTCGAGCGCGCGGTGGTCACCTCGGGCGCATCGGCGGTGGCGATCGAGAAGGGCAACTACCGCCACTTCATGCAGAAGGAGATCTTCGAGCAGCCCACCGTCGTCGCGCAGACGCTGTCGAGCTACATCCGCCAGGTCTCCCAGTCGGTCACCCTCCCCCAGATGGACTTTGACCTCGGCGGCATCAACCGCATCACCATCGTCGCCTGCGGCACGAGCTACTACGCAGGCATGGTCGCCAAGTACTGGATCGAGACCTTCGCGCGCATTCCCGTGGACATCGATGTCGCCTCCGAATTCCGCTACCGCGATCCCGTGCTCGAACCCGGCGGGCTTTCGCTGTTCATCTCGCAATCGGGCGAGACGGCCGATACGCTGGCCGCGCTGCGCCATTGCAAGGCCGAGGGGCAGACCATCGCGGTCGTCGTCAACGTGCCCACCAGCACCATGGCGCGCGAGGCCGACCTGCTCCTGCCGACGTACGCCGGACCCGAGATCGGTGTGGCCTCCACCAAGGCCTTCACCTGCCAGCTCTCCGTCCTCGCCGCGCTGGCCGCGCGCCTTGCCGTCCTGCGCGGGCGCATGGACAGGGACGAGGAAGCGCAGGTCGTCACCCACCTCGTTGAAGCGCCTGCCCGCCTCAACGCCGCGCTCGACCACGACGACGAGATCGCGCAGATGGCCCATCTCATCGCCCCTGCGCGCGATGTCCTCTACCTCGGCCGTGGCCCGGATTTCCCGCTGGCGCTCGAAGGCGCTCTCAAATTGAAGGAAATCAGCTACATTCACGCTGAAGGTTATGCATCGGGTGAAATGAAGCATGGCCCCATCGCGCTGATCGACGAGGCCGTTCCGGTCATCGTCCTCGCCCCTTCCGGGCCGCTCTTCGAGAAGACGGTCAGCAACATGCAGGAAGTGCGCGCGCGCGGCGGCAAGGTCGTCCTGATTTCGGATGCCGAGGGCATTGCCGAGGCTGGCGAAGGCTGCATTGCCACGATCGAGATGCCCCGCGTCCATCCCCTGATCGCGCCCATCGTCTATGCCGTGCCAGTGCAGTTGCTCGCCTATCATGTGGCCTGCGCGAAGGGCACCGATGTCGACCAGCCCCGCAACCTCGCCAAGAGCGTCACTGTCGAATGATCAGGTCCCGCAAGCACCTTGGACAATCTGCCCAAGGCAATGGTTTGCAATCCTTTACCGGCTGCTAACCGGTTGTCCCTAGGGACACTTTCGTGACGAAGAAAAATTCCCATCAGACGCGCGCCCTGCCCAGTCGCCTGCCCACCCTTGCCGTCCTCGGTCTGAACGACCCCAAGGACGGTGACGGCGACTGGGAGAGGCTGCGCGGTCTCCAGTTCCAGGGGCTGCAACAGGCCTCGACGATCCGGCGTGTCACCCAGATCACCGCGATGCTGGCCATCGTCGTGATCTGCTACGGCAAGGTTCCACTCCTGCCCCTCGCAGGATGGTTTGCCGTCTCCGGATTCTCACTGTGGCATAGCTACACCATGTTCAAGCGTCTCATCGGATCGGATCGGCGCGGCATTTCGCGCAGTGAGATCAACCGCCTGCTTCACGGCGTGGGCCTCAACGCGCTTGCCTGGACCGTGCCGCTGACGACCTTCGGAGGCCTCGGCGACCTCTCCTTGCGCTTCCAGATATGGGCGATCCTCGCCGTCATGCTGACCGCTTCGGCCCTGCTCATGCCCGCCGTGCCGATGGCGGCGCTGTTTTTCGGCGTCCTGATCGGCGGCTCCTCGGCGGTGTTCTTTCTCATCACCGGCTCCTTCGAGATGGCGCTGATCAGCCTGGCCATGGCCGCCATCACGATCTGGGGCGCGATTGAGAGCGCGACCCGCTATCTCAATGCCAAGGTGGCCGAGGCCGGCATCTCCGAGAAGGACGAAGTGGTCTCGATGCTCCTTCGCGAGTACGAGGAGAACGAGGCCGACTGGCTCTGGCAGACCGACACCAAGCGCCGGGTCCGGGCTGTTTCGCCACGCTTCGCCTTCGCGCTCGGCCGCGAGGCCAGCGAGATCGAGGGCATGCCTTTTGTCGAATTGATCGCAGGCTCCAGCTGGCAGGACGAAGACGTTCACCCCAGCCTTCGCGAGCTCGCCGAACGGATCAAGCGCCGGGAAAGCTTCTCCAACCTGCTTGTCCGCGTGACCGTGCAGGGGCGCCCGCGCTGGTGGGAACTGTCCGGCACGCCCAAGCTCGATTCGAACGGGATCTTCACCGGCTTTCGCGGTGTCGGCTCGGACGAGACCGAAGCGCGCGAAAGTTCCGACAAGATCGCCTACCTCGCCCGCTACGACGCCCTCACCGGCCTTCCCAACCGGATGATGCTGACCGAAGCGCTGAACGATGCCCTCGCCTACTCGTCCACCTGGCGTACGCGCTGTGCCTTCCTGATGATCGACCTCGATCGCTTCAAGGCGGTCAACGATACGCTGGGGCATCTCGTGGGGGACCAGCTCCTCGCCCGGGTCTCGGACCGCATCCGCGAACAGATGGGCGAGGACGAGATGTGCGGACGTCTGGGCGGCGACGAATTCGCCATCGTGATGCGCGATGTGTCCGATGCCGGACGAGTGTCCATACTCGCGCGCCGTGTGATCGACCGACTTGCCCAGCCCTACGAGATCGACAACCACACCCTTTACGTCGGCGCCTCGATCGGCTCGGCCTGCGGGCCCCAGGACGGCGCGGATGTCGAAACACTGATGCGCAACGCCGACCTTGCGCTCTACCGCGCCAAGGACCTGGGCGGCAACGTGCACCATCGCTACGAACCCTCGCTCCACGCCCATGCCGAGGAACGCCGCAAGCTCGAATCCGCCTTGCGCCACGCGCTCGAACGCGACGAATTCGTGCTGAACTTCCAGCCCGTAGTCGACGCCACCGACGAAAGCGTGGTGAGCTTCGAGGCCCTCGTGCGCTGGCACAGCCGCGAACACGGTTTCGTCAGCCCGGCCAAGTTCATTCCGCTTGCCGAAGATACTCGCCTCATCGTCCCCATCGGCGAATGGGTGCTGCGCGAGGCCTGCCGCCAGGCCGTGAACTGGCCCGAAGACGTGCGCGTCGCCGTCAACGTATCGGGCGAACAGCTGCTCGATTCGAACTTCGCCACGAGCGTGGTCAATGCGCTGGCCGAAAGCGGCCTCGCTCCGCACCGGCTCGAGATCGAGGTCACCGAAAGCATCTTCCTGCGCGACGGCACGACCGCGAACCACGTCCTCGAACGTATCATGGCGCTGGGCTGCGGTGTCGCGCTCGACGACTTCGGGACCGGCTATTCCTCGCTCGGATACCTGCGCAAGCTGCGCTTCTCGACGATCAAGGTCGACCGCTCCTTCGTCCAGAGCGCGGCTACCGGCAACGCCGAGAGCATCGCCATCATCCGCGCTGTCGTCGCCATGGCCGAGAGCCTCGACATGTCGACCACCGCCGAAGGTGCCGAGACCGAGCACGAGGTCCAGCTGATCCGTGAACTGGGCTGCCGCAAGATCCAGGGCTACTTCTTCGGCCGCCCGATGAGCGCCGAGGATGCGCGCGGGCTCTTCCACAACCCCCACTACCTCGAACGCCAGAGCGTCGCCTGACCAAAGGCGGCCTACCCACAACGAAAAACCGCCCGGAAAGCAGAGCTTTCCGGGCGGTTTTTCGTGTCGCTCAGGAAATCGCGATCAGGCGCCGATAAGGCCCTTGATCGCACTTTCGAACAGCGCGCGGCCATCGCTGCCGCCGTGGATGTCCTCAATCGCGCGCTCGGGGTGGGGCATCATGCCAAGGACATTGCCCTTGGCGTTCAGCACGCCAGCGATCGCGCGGGCCGAACCGTTGATGTCCTCGGCGTAGCGGAAGGCCACCTGCCCCTCGCCCTCGAGACGGTCGAGGGTCGCCTCGTCGGCGAAGTAGTTGCCGTCATGGTGCGCGACGGGGATCGAGATTTCCTGGCCTGCGCTGTAGCCCGAGGTGAACAGCGAGTTCGCGTTCTCCACCTTGAGCGTGACGTCGCGGCACACAAAGCGGATCACCGAGTTGCGCAGCAGTGCGCCGGGCAATAGGCCGCTTTCGGTCAGCACCTGAAAGCCATTGCACACGCCCAGCACCGGAACGCCCTTGTCGGCTGCGGCAATGACCGCCTGCATGATCGGCGAGCGCGAGGCGATCGCGCCGCAACGCAGGTAGTCACCGTAAGAGAAGCCACCGGGAAGCGCGATGAAATCGAGCCCTTCCGGCAGATCGGAATCCCCGTGCCACACGCGGGTGCACGCTTCTCCCGAGACTTTCTCCAGAGCCACCGCCATGTCGCGGTCGCAGTTGGAGCCCGGGAACGTGATGACGGCCGAGCGGAACGCCATCAGGCGGCCACCTTCTCGATGCGGTAGTTCTCGATCACCATGTTGGCGAGGAGCTTCTTGCACATGTCGTCGAGCGCCTCGTCGGAGACGCCGTCCTCGACATCGAGCTCGAACAGGCGACCGGCCCGCACGTCGTTGACGCCCGAGAAGCCGAGCCCTTCGAGCGAGTGGTGGATCGCGCGGCCCTGCGGATCGAGGACACCGGGCTTGAGGCTGACGTGGACGCGGACTTTCATCACGGGGGCCTTTCGCTGAATGCGGCAGATTCGGTAAAATGCGCCTATGGCCTCGCTTGCCCCCCGGGGCAAGGGCACTTGCGCGCTTTTGATCGTTGAATGCGCGCGCCGTTGGTGCCATCCGGACCGGGCCCGTGCCGTGCGGGTCCCTTGTGGAGGCCCTCGATGCCCATTTCCTTTGCCGACCAGGTTGCCATCGTCACCGGCGCCGGAACCGGCCTTGGCCGTGCCTACGCGCTGGAACTGGCGCGGCGCGGCGCAAAGGTGCTCGTGAACGACCTCGGCTCCTCACCCGATGGTCGCGGCGGCTCGGACAGTGCGGCCCGCGTGGTCGAGGAGATCCGCGCGATGGGCGGCGAGGCGCTGGCCGATTCGGGGGATGTTTCCGACTTTGCCCAGATGGAGGCCATGGCCGCACGCGCGCAGGACGCCTGGGGCGCGATCCATATCCTCATCAACAACGCTGGAACCTTGCGCGACCGCACCTTCCACAAGATGGACATGGCCGACTTCGAGGCGGTGGTGCGGGTGAACCTCCTGGGCAGCGCCTATGCCACCAAGGCGGTCTGGGCCACCATGCGCGAGCAGGCCTATGGCCGGGTGCTGATGACAACCTCCTCGACCGGGCTCGGCGGCAATTTCGGCCAGGCCAACTACGGCGCGGCCAAGGCCGGTGTGCTGGGTCTTGCCCGCACCTTGCGCCTTGAGGGCGCCAAGTACGACATCCGCGTCAATTCGATTGCGCCCACGGCCGGAACCCGCCTTACCGCCGATATCTTCCCCGACGAGGCCTATGACGCCTTCAGCCCCGAGACCGTGGTTCCGGCGGCCCTTTTCCTCGTCTCGCGAGGTGCCCCGAGCGACGCGGTCATCGGCGCGAGCGGCGGCGTCTTCCAGGGCGCCTATGTGACCATGAACGAAGGCGTCCTGCTGGCGCCCGAGGACTGCACGCCCGAAGCCATCGCCGCGGCCTGGGACGAAATCGACACCCGCCGGGGCCTGCGCGTCCTCGAAAACGGCATGGAGCAATCGCACCGCGCGCTCTCACGCCTCAGCCGTAAAAGCTAGTCGACAACCTTGAGCAACTTGCGTTCCAGTGGACTGAGAACGCCGGACAGTTCATGCCCGCGCTTCAGAACCTGGCCCGATTCGCCAAAGAGCGTCCACATGCCCTGTTTGCTTCGCAGCGCCGGTCGCTTCTCGATCCGCGCCTGAGGGCGTTCGGCCGCGCGGCGAAACGCGGAGAAGTGGGCAGCGTCCTTCTCGAAGTTCATCGCGTAGTCGCGCCAGAACCCGGCCGCGACCATCCGGCCATAAAGGTTCAGGATCTTCTGCAGTTCAAAGCGGTCGAACGCGATCTGAAGCGGCTTGCGCCCGGGAAACGCGACGATGCTGGCATCTGGAGTGTTCGAATTTCCAACAGGTCCCGACACGCGCGCGTTCAGACTCCCTTGCAGACAGGTTCGTCGGGCGTCCTGGCCGCGCGGTCGAGCGCTTCGTGCGCCGCGCCCAGGGCCTGGGTCATCGTCGCCACTTCCTTGCGCAGCGCCTCGATCTGCTCTTCCAGTTCATCCACACGCTGGTTGGGCGCCGGCTCGCACGGTTCGCGGCAGGGCGTGCCATAGGGCATGAACTTCTTGGAGTAGGTTTCGGCCGTCACCAGCGTGGAGCGGGCCTTCACGCCAATCATGGTCGCGCCTTCAGGCACGCTCTCGGTCACCACCGCGCTTGCACCGATGCGCGCACGCTTGCCGATGGTGACAGGCCCGATGATCTGCGCGCCCGAACCGACAATGACATTGTCTTCCAGGGTCGGGTGGCGCTTGCCTCCCACGCCGTTGGTCGGGTTCGAGCCCCCCAGAGTCACGCATTGATAGATCGTGACGTTGTCGCCGATCAACGCGGTCTCGCCGATTACGGTAAAGCCGTGGTCGATGAAGAAATTCTTGCCGATGGTCGCACCCGGATGGATGTCGATCGCGGTCATGAAGCGTGAAAAGTGGTTCACTGCGCGCGCGAGGAAGAAAAGCCGCGCGTTGAAAAGCCGGTGCGAGATCTTGTGGAAGAACAACGCCCAGACGCCCGGATAGAGCAGGACTTCCCAACGCGACCGCGGCGCAGGATCGCGCGCGACTACGGAATCGAGGTAACGGACGAGTTTTCGCAACATGGCCCGAATCTCCCATCAATCGGTGTGCGATGCAAGTTCCGGCCACGAAAGCCCCTGCACGCGGGTCTCAGGATCAGGTCTGGGCGCTCTTGCCGAACTCGGCCAGTGCCTCGCGCCAGATCGCCAGAGTGGGCGGTTGCTTGCGCTCGAGACTGAGCCGGTCGATGGCCGCGACCAGACGTTCGGCCCCCAGATGGCTACGAACGGCCCTGGGTACAAGATAGGCACTTGCCGATGGGTCGAGAACGAGGTGGCGCATCTGCGCGTGGACGTCGATCAGCTCGGCGAGCATCTCGTCGTCCGGCTCCTCGATCTCCAGCTGAAGCGCCGCGCCAAGGCGCGAGGCGAGGTCCGGAAGGCCTACGTGCCACAGCCCGTCGTTCTTCTTGGCCCGGGACTTCGCAGGCGCCTTGGGCTTGGCCGCGGCCTTGCCCTTCCCCTTTTTCTGGGGTGCACGCTTGCGGTTGGTGATGAGAAGCAGCGCCTGGCCGGTTTCCTGCGCGCGGTTCCAGGCGTGGAACAGCACGTCCTCGTCCACCGTCTCGGCGTTGTCGATCACCACGCCGCCCCCGCCATCGGCGAACCAGTTGCCCAGCAGTGACTTGCCCGAACGCGGCGGGCCATAGAGAATCGCGGTGTGGAAGGGCCAGCGGCCCGGATCGGTCAGCGCGTCGATGGCGGCCGCGTTGGCTTCGCCCACCACGATACGCGGCGGGCTGTCGCTCGAGGCGGACAGCGGAAGGGCAATCTGCTTGGGCATATGTTGGACCTACCGCGAAATCCGGATGGTCGCGCCCGAACCGGACACCTGCCAACCCTGCGCTCGCAAGGCGCTGGCAAGGCGTTCCGAACCGCCCCGCATCGAAACCCGCATGACCGAGGTCCCCCCGATCGCGAGGCTGACCGTGGCCGCGCCCTCGACGCCGGGCACTCCGCGCACGGCGGCAAGCCCTGCATCGACCGCGGCGGCATCGGGCGTCACGAACTGGACGTTGACCGTCTCGACCGGAGCCCCTGCGGGTTCTTCGGTCACGATGGTCGGGGCTTGCGGCACGGCGGGCTCGGCAACGGGCATTTCGGGTACACCGCCGCCGGGCAGAAGCTTCTCGCGCAACTGTGCGAAAGCACGTTCCAGCGGCGCGTTGCCGCCTGTCAGGGTCGAATCGGGCTTGAGCTCGCCGCGGGCCAGCGCCTCGCGGTAGAGACCGTCCATACGCTCGACCGCCTGGTCCATCATGTCGGGCAGAGCCTGCTCGGACGGCGCTTCGAGAGTAAAGCTGCCAAGATACGTGTTGTCCGGGCCATAGCGCGCGGTGAAGGTGCCCTTGACCGGGCCACCCGGCCATTGCCGCTCCAGGCGCGCCATGGGCATGAGGACGTCCGAGGCGTCGAACTGGCCCAGGATCGTGCGCCACCACAGGCGGCTGCGCCGACCGGGCTGCCCGGCAGTCAGGATGAGCGATTCGCCGCCCGCTCCCGAAGGGCGGACATAGTCGACCGGAGTCGCGGCGGCCTGGAACTCGGCCCAGGCGCGCTGCCAGGGCCCGCGCACCTCGAAGACCTGCTGCACGCCGCCCGAATAGAGCACAGGAATCACCAGCAAGGGCGCCGAACGGGCGACGCTGCCCGCGCCGCCGACGTACTGGCTGGATTTCGCCTTGTCGAAGATCACCCCCAGCGTCGCAATGTAGCGGTGCGGGCCGACTTGTTCCTTCTCGATCACGACCGAGGAGACCATCGCGTCAATCGATTCGCTGGGCATATCGGGGCCGCCCAGCTTCTTCCAGGCGAGCTTCTGCGCTTCCTTCCAGCCCTTCAGGCGCGCTTCCGCGCCGGTCTTGCCGGTGACGTCCACGGTGATTCCATCGACCTGAATGTCCGCGGAATTGGCGAGAGGCGGGATACCGCGATCGCCTTCGACCTGCGCGACGAGGCTGGAAACGCCCAGTCCGCCAAGGCCCAGCACGGCCGTGCCAGCCAGCACATAACCTAGCGTTTTGCGCGAGATAGAGCCCGCGCCCGTGCGGTCGGGCCGCGGTGAGAAGGAGGAAATCGATCGTGTCATTTTCAAAACCGTGGGCCTTTTGCCCAAACGGGAATGGAAATCCAAGTCACAAAGCATTATGCGGCCGCAATGTCCGACGATAACTCTCAGAAGAGCTACTCCTACGAGCAGGCCGGTGTGTCGATCGCCGCCGGCAATGCGCTCGTCAAAGCCATCGCACCGATGGCGCGTGCCACCGCCCGTCCGGGCGCCGATGCCGACCTGGGCGGCTTCGGAGGCTTCTTCGACCCCAAGGCAGCCGGGTACAAGGACCCGCTGCTGGTCGCCGCGAACGACGGCGTGGGCACGAAGGTCAAGCTGGCCATCGACCATGACCGCCACGACCACATCGGCATCGACCTGGTCGCGATGTGCGTGAACGACCTTATCGTCCAGGGCGCCGAGCCCCTCTTCTTCCTTGACTACTTCGCCACCGGAAAACTCGAGAACGGCGTTGCCGAGCGCGTCGTCGCGGGCATTGCCGAGGGCTGCAAGATTTCGGGCTGCGCGCTCATCGGCGGCGAAACCGCCGAGATGCCGGGCATGTACGCGGCCGGTGACTACGACCTTGCCGGTTTCTGCGTCGGCGCCGTCGAGCGCGGCGAACAGCTGACCGGCGACAAGGTCCAGGAGGGCGACGTCCTCCTTGGCCTCGCGTCCTCGGGTGTCCATTCGAACGGCTACTCGCTGGTGCGTCGCCTGGCCGAGGACAAGGGCTGGAAGCTCGACCGTCCGGCTCTCTTCGACCAGGAAACGCTCCTGATCGACGCGCTGATCGCGCCCACGCGCATCTACGTAAAGAGCCTGCTGCCCTTCATCCGTTCGGGCCGCATTCACGCGCTCGCCCACATCACCGGCGGTGGTCTCCTTGAAAACGTCCCGCGCGTCCTGCCCAAGGGTCTTCATGCCCGCATCGATGCCGACGCCTGGGCGCAGCCGCGCCTGATGGCCTTCCTCCAGGCGCAGGGCAATATCGAGCCCGCCGAGATGGCCCGCACCTTCAACTGCGGCATCGGCATGGTCCTGGCCGTCAGCGCCGACGAGGCCGCCTCGCTCAAGAGCGACCTCGAAGCCGCGGGCGAAACCGTCCACGTGATCGGCGCCATCGAGGCCGGCGAAAAGGGCTGCACCGTGCAAGGGTCGGCCGAAGCCTGGTCCGCGCGCGAGCCCTGGCAGGCCGTACACCTTGGCTGACATCCCCGGCGCTTCCGGCGCGCAGGCAGGCATCGAGAAGGCAAAGGTCGCTGTCCTCATCTCGGGCAGCGGCACCAACATGGCCGCGCTTCTCTATGCCAGCCGCGCGGCGGACTGCCCTTACGAGATCGTACTGGTCGCCTCGAACGACCCGGAGGCCAAGGGGCTTGCTCTGGCCGCTGCCGAGGGCGTGGCGACCTTTGCCCATTCGCACAAGGGCATGAAGCGCGCCGAGCACGATGCCGTCATGGACAAGGCCATCCGCGCCAGCGGGGCCGAATGGGTCGCGCTCGCGGGCTACATGCGCATTCTGACGGCCGAATTCGTGTCAGGCTGGGCGAACCGGATGGTCAACATCCACCCCTCGCTCCTGCCCAAGTACACCGGCCTTCACACCCATGAACGCGCGATCGAGGCGGGCGACAGCCATGGCGGCGTCACCGTCCACCTCGTCACCGCCGAACTCGACGACGGGCCGATCCTGGGCCAGACGCCGGTGGCCATCGTGCCCGGCGACACGCCCGACACACTGGGTGCCCGCGTCCTCATCGCCGAGCACCAGCTCTATTCACGCTGCCTGGCGAGGCTCGTCAGCCGCGAGCGTGATCCTGCATGGCTGCTTGAACGGGTCCGCGAACTGGCCTCTGCCCTGCCCGAGGCGGAGGAACGCGAATCGCACGGCAGTCCGGGATGGCGCGTGGGCGGCAAGTACTTCGCCCACTTCAACGACCAGCACCACGGCACGCCGCACATCGCCCTCCTCGCGCGCACCAGCGGCGTGGACGAGATCGAAACGCTGACAGAGCGCAACCCTGAAGCCTATTTCAAGCCCGCGTACTATGGCGCTTCGGGCTGGGTTGGGGTCATCCTCAACCGTCCGGGCGTCGATTGGGACAGCGTGCGCGAATGGCTCGAACGCAGCTGGCGAAGCGCCGCCCCCAAGCGGCTGACGCGCCTGCAGGACGCCGCCGACGACTTCTAAACACGGGCTTTTGCAGGGCGCGACATTGCAGGGCCCTGCGCCCACTTACGGCAGGATCGCGTGACCCTGGTCGTCTCTGGCTGCCAGTTGCCGCTCTTGTGCGGCCGCCTTCTGACGCACCTCTTCGTCGCCCTTGGCGCCAGCCTGCGCCAGGTGCGAAAAGGCGAACGAGGCCAGGAACGACAGCAAACCTACACTCATGAACGTCTTTACGTGCATCGATGCCCCATCCGACCTGCACGTGCAGGCCACCTTCTTGTCCCGCTTCCTTGATCTCAGCCCCGGTTCGCGACGCGAAGTGAAAACTTGTTCACCTGCCCGCACGGCCCACGCACACGAAAAAGGGGCCGCCCTTGCAGGCAGCCCCCTTTGCATCCGTCCGGAGACGGGTCGGGACGCTAGCCGCTGGCCTGCGTCCCTGCCGGATCAGCCGACGATTTCTTCGGGCTTGAAGAAGTAGGCGATCTCGATCGCCGCGTTCTCGTCCGAGTCCGAACCGTGGGCCGAGTTGGCCTCGATCGATTCGGCGAAGGTCTTGCGGATGGTGCCTTCGGCGGCGTCGGCCGGGTTGGTGGCGCCCATCACGTCGCGGTTGGCCTTGACGGCGTCTTCGCCTTCGAGAACCTGCACGACCACGGGACCCGAGATCATGAACGAGACGAGGTCGTTGAAGAACGGACGCTCGGAGTGGACCGCGTAGAAGCCCTCAGCCTGTTCCTTGGTCATCTGGATGCGCTTCGACGCGACGACACGCAGGCCGGCATCTTCGAGCATCTTGGTGATCGCGCCGGTGAGGTTGCGGCGGGTAGCGTCGGGCTTGATGATCGAGAACGTGCGGGTAACCGCCATGAGATCTGTCCTTGAAAAGTGAACGGGGGAACTGTTGCGCGCGCCACTAGCCCGCTTCGCAGCGCTTCGCAAGAACAGGTTCACGCACGCTCCCTATTCACCAGCGGTCTACTTGAACAGCACAGGTCCCATCGCAGGGCTCAGTCGGCGTCCAGACCACCGTCCTCGCGCCTCCCGGAACCGGCGGCCCGCGCCTGCCCGGAGAGGAGATTGGAGGGAAAATCGGGGGAGAGGCTGCGCTCCAGCTTGCGGCACAGCACCGCGTGTTCGAGCAGCGCGCTGGATACGCCGCGCAGCCAACCTTCGTGCAGCGCCATCTCGCCGGTGAGCAGACGGCCCACGCTGCGCTCCGAGCAGCCCAGGATCTGCGCGACGGCGCGCACGCCGCCAAGCGCCTCGACCGCGCGGGTAAAGAGGGTAAGCTGTTCCTGGGAAGTCATGAAATTCAGGCCCTTGTCGCCGTGCTGGGATGTCCGCCGCGCTGGGACGTTCACCGCGCGGGGAGTTGGACCCGGAGGCCAGCCAAGCGCGCCAGAGCCTGTGGGCACCGGCTGCGCCAATGTCAATCGGCGGGTGTCCCGCTATCCTGATCGGCGTCGTCCTCGCCCGCCGTGCCAAGCTTTGCCCCGCCTGCACCGAGCATCAGCCCGAGAACAAGGCCCAGCGCGATATTGTCGATGATCACGCCGACGAGGAGACCGCCCACGAACCCCAGCGAGAAACGTGTCGAAGCCGTCCTGATCATGCCTATTGGTCCCCTGTCCATCCAGTCTGTGCACTAGATCGGGACCGTCCGCCCGCGTCAATACCAGGGCCCAAGCTACCCTATTCGGACGCCTTCTTCGCCCAGCGCCCGTCTTCCTGCGCCCAGTATTCCTTGGTCACGCCGTCACGGCCGCGCAGGTCCTTCCAGACCTGCCGAGCCTCCTGAAGGGTGTCGTTGTCGAACAGATAGAAGACACGCTCGAAGGGAGCCTCCCCTTCGCCTTCCCGCCAGTGCCCATCGGCCAGGAACAGGAAGCTGGCGCCGTTGGCCGGGGAAACCTCGCCCGACAGGAGGATGGGCTGGTGCTCGGCGTGCGGATCGCTGGCCTCTCCGTTGGCGAGGAAGCTCTGCGGGGAGAGCGTCCAGAGCCCGCGCGAGATTTCCGCGCGCTGGCGCTCTTCGCCCGAGACGACGAGGACGCGCGCGCCCGCCTCCAGCGACTTCTTCGCCAGAAGCGGGACCACGGCGTGGGCGGGGTCACGGCTGAGCTGGTAGAACATCACGCGCATCGGCCGTGCCCTTCGCCCTGCCTCAGCCTTCCGCGGTGTCGCGGATGAGGCGGTCGAGCAGGCGCACGCCGTAGCCGGTCGCGCCCTTCCCCCAAGTCGCGCCGGGCTTGTCGGCCCAGGCCATCCCTGCGATGTCGAGGTGCGCCCAGGGGCGGCCCTTGTCGATGAAGCGCTGCAGGTACTGCGCGGCGGTGATCGAACCGCCAAAGCGCGTGCCGACGTTCTTCATGTCGGCAATCGCGCTGTCGAGTTGCTTGTCGTAGGCCGCGCCCATCGGCATGCGCCATACCTTGTCGCCCGATGCGGCGCCCGCTGCGTCGAGATCGGCGGCGAGATCGTCGTCGTTTGAGAACAGCCCTGCGTATTCGTGCGCCAGCGAGACCAGGATCGCGCCGGTCAGCGTGGCGACGTCGAGGATACGGACCGGATCGTAGGTCTGCTGTGCGTAGGTCAGGACATCGCACATGACCAGGCGACCTTCAGCGTCAGTGTTGATGACTTCCACGGTCTGACCCGACATCGTGGTGACCACGTCACCGGGACGCTGCGCGTTGCCGTCGGGCATGTTCTCGACCAGGCCGCACAGACCGACCACGTTGGCCTTGGCCTTGCGCTTGGCGAGCGCGAGCATGGTGCCCGCAACCGCACCGGCGCCGCCCATGTCCCACTTCATGTCTTCCATGCCGCCGGGCTGCTTGAGGCTGATGCCGCCCGTGTCGAAGGTCACACCCTTGCCCACGAAGGCCACCGGCTTGTCGCCCTCGGCGCCGCCATTCCACTCCATGACGAGGAGGCGTGCGGGACGCACCGAGCCCTGCGCGACGCCGAGCAGCGCGCCCATGCCCAGTTCGGCCATTTCGGCATCGTCCAGGACGCGGATGACGAGGCCACTGCCCTCCATGCGCGCCTGGCAACGCTCGACAAAGCTTTCGGGGTAGATCGTGTTAGCCGGTTCTGTCACCAGTTCGCGGGTAAAGGCAACGCCCTCGGCCACGCTCTTTTCCACGGCCCAGAGCGCTTCGGTGCCCTCAGGCGCGCCGACGAGGTCGAGCGAGGTGAGGCTGACCTTCTGCTCGTCCTTGAGAGTGGTGCGGTACTTGGTCCAGGTCCACGAACGCAGCTCGGCCCCCGTCAGGGCGGCCACGGCATCCTCAGCCGAGAAACCGGCGCCGGTCAGATCAAAGGCGATGGCTTCCTCGCCCGAAGTCAGGAACCTCGCCGTCACGGCCGCCGCGGCACGCTCGATCGCAGCGCTGCGGTCGGCAGCATCGGGACCACCGATCCCGGCCAGAACCGCGCGCACGGTTGCCCCGCCCCGCTCCACGAACCCGTCGAAGACCTGGCCCGTCTTGCCTGCGAAGCGCGAAAGCTTCGCACCTTCGGCCAGCACCGGCTCGAGATCGGCGGGCACTGCGTCCTGGTTTACGAAGCGGACGACGAGACGCGCGCTGGAGGGGGACGCCGCGTCAAGAAACTGGATCTTCATGAATTCTCCTGAACTCTCACCTTTTTGCAGGTGTACCGCACCGCCCGGGCGCCGGATGAGCGGCAGGGCTGTGCGCTTCACCGCAAGCATGGATTGCAGTTAGGCACAGGCGGTGCGATAGGCAAGCCATGCTCCCAGCCGCATCGTCTCCCCTGCAAGCCATTTTTTCCCGCTTGCGACCTGTTTCGCTGAACGCTCTCACGCTTGCCCTCGCCACGGGGGGAGCCGCTGCGCTTCTGCCTGCAAGCGCCGCAGCGCAGGACTTGACCCGCACACCGGGAACGGCCCCGATCACCGAGGCGCCTCCCGAACCCGCGCCCGCGACCGAAGAGGCCGTCCCGGTCGCCTTCGAAGCCGATGTTGTGGAATACGACGAGAACGGCGAGAGCGTGACCGCCAGCGGCAATGTCGTGCTGCGCCGCGACGGGCAATCGGTGCGTGCCGATTCGGTCACCTGGAACCGTACCAGTGGCAAGATCCTGGCGACCGGCAATGTGCGCCTCGTCGACGAACGCGGCAACCAGGTCTTCAGCGACGAGGTCGAGCTCACCGACGAATTGAAGACCGGCATGCTGGCAAACCTGCTGCTGGTCCTGCGCGAAGGTGGACGTCTCGCCGCCAAGGACGGCCAGCGCCTGGGCAACGGCGATGTCATCCTCAACCACGCGGCCTACACCGGGTGCTCGGTCGTGGGCCGCGGCGATTGCCCCAAGGAGCCAACCTGGAAGGTCGTTGCCAAGAGCGTGACCTATTCCGAGGCCGAGCAGCGCGTGCGCTTCAGCGATGCGCGCCTGGAACTGTTCGGCACGGTGCAGTTGCCGCTGCTGGGCCTTACCATCAGCACCGACGGCGATGCGGTCTCGGGCTTTCTCATACCGGACCTGCGCTCCTCGCCCTCGAACGGCATCGAAGTCGGCATTCCCTATTACTGGAAGATCGACAAGAACCGCGACATCACGGGGACGCTGCACCTCTTCACCGAATCCGCCCCGATGGGCTCGGTCGAATACCGCGCGCTGACCGACAAGGGCGCCTACCAGATCACCGGCTACGCGACCTCGAGCGAGCGCATCCCGATCTATGGTTCCACCGGGAGCCCGACCGGCAGCAGCGCCTTTCGCGGCTACGTCGAGGCCAACGGCAAGTTCCAGCTGAGCGAACACTGGAGCGTGACCGGGTTCCTGCGCCGCGCGACCGACCGCACGTTCCTGCGCCGCTACGACATCAGCCGCGATGACCGCTTGCGCTCGCTCGTCGAGCTCGAACGGATCGACGCGAAGAGCTACCTCTCGATTGCGGGCTATGCCACGCAGACCATGCAGTCGACCCGCGACCAGGGCCAGATCCCGATTGCGCTGCCAGCCATCGACTACCGCCGCCGCTTCAAGGACCCGGTGGCAGGAGGGCGCATCGAGACCCAGCTCAACGCTCTCGCGCTCACCCGCACCGATGGCCAGGACACCCAGCGCGCCTTTGCCAGCGCGCAGTGGTCGCGCCGCGAAGTCACCGGAATGGGGCAGGTCGTTACCGCCACCGGCCTCGTGCGCGGCGACCTCTATCACTCCGACGAGAACTACAACACCAACACCCTCCTCTACCGTGGCCAGCCGGGTTGGCAGACCCGCGGCGTGGCCCTCGCCGCGCTTGATGTGGAATGGCCGATGGTGGGCGAAGTCTTCGGCGGCCACCAGGTCCTGACCCCGCGCGTCCAGTTCGTCGCTGCGCCCGACACGCGCAATCTTTCGATCCCCAACGAGGATGCGCGCGCGATCGAACTGGAAACGAGCAACCTCTTCGCGCTCAACCGCTTCCCCGGCTACGACCGGATCGAGGACGGCACGCGCATGACTTATGGTCTGGACTGGCGCTTCGAGCGTTCGCGCTGGCGTATCACCTCGCAGATCGGCCAGAGCATCCGCATGTCGGGCGATGACAACATCGCCCCTGACGGCACCGGCTTCACCGGCACCTTCTCGGATATCGTGGGCCGCACCGAGCTGCGCTATCGCAACTTCGTGCGCCTCATCCACCGCTTCCGCCTCGACAAGTCCAGCCTGGCGGTGCGCCGCAACGAGATCGACGCGGTGATCGGCAATTCCAAGACCTATCTCGAAGTCGGCTACACCGACCTCAACCGCAATATCTACACCGTCGACCTGCCTGACGATTCCGAACTGGGCCGCGTGGAGGACCTTCGTGACCGGCAGGAGCTTCGCGCCGCAGGCCGCGTTGCCTTTGCCCGCCACTGGTCGCTGTTCGGCTCGGCGGTCATCAACCTGACCGATGCCAGCGAGGACCCGGTTTCGGGCTCGGACGGCTTCCAGCCGCTGCGCACCCGCTTCGGCGCCTCTTATGAGGACGACTGCCTGCGCGTCGGCTTCACCTGGCGGCGCGATTATGTCTCGAATGGCGACGCGCGGCGTGGCAACTCGTTCCTGATCAGCTTCAGCCTCAAGAACATTGGCCTGCACTAAGGGTGCCCTGCATAGACGGGGCCCGCATCGAACGGCCCTGCACGGACCACCTGCCACGCCCGGCGTTGGCAGCAGTCCACAAAGCCGCTATCGGGTGAGCGCATTTTCCGATAAGCCCCGCCGCGACAGCTTGCGTTAAGCCGTTTTGCGGCAGGTAGACGCATCCATGTCCGCACTCAGCAGGCGGGCGACACATTTTTCCGCCTCGGGCGGAGCCACCCTACGGGGTTGGCCGAATACGGGATTGAAATCACGGTGGTAGCAGTCAATCGCAACAGGTTCCTGAAGCGCACTCTGGCCGGCGTTGCCTCGCTCGCCGTCCTTGCGGGCGTGCTGGGCACGGGCGCTGCGAGCGCGCAGTCCGCCCCCCAGGGCGCGATCGTCATCCCCGACGACGTCAAGATCTTCGGCAACGACAACCCCAACGTGCGCAAGGCGACCGCGGTGGTGAACGGTGACGTCATCACCGGCACTGACGTCGACCAGCGCCTGGCGCTGATCCTCGCGGCCAACCAGAACGAACTGAGCGAGGAAGACCAGAAGCGCCTGCGCCTCCAGGTCCTGCGCAACCTCATCGACGAAACGCTCCAGATCCAGGAAGCCGAGGCCAACGAGGTCGAGGTTGCCCAGGCCGAGATCGACCAGTCCTACGCCCGCGTCGCGGCGCAGAACTTCGACCAGGACACCTCGGCGATGGACGCCTACCTCAAGCGCATCGGCTCCTCGGCCGAATCGCTCAAGCGCCAGATCCGTGGTGAAATGTCCTGGCAGCGCCTGCTCCAGCGCAACATCGCCCCCTTCATCAACGTCTCCGAAGACGAGGTGAACGAGACGATCCAGCGCCTCGAGGCGTCCAAGGGCACCGAGGAATACCGGATCGGCGAAATCTACCTTGCAGCTCCGGCCGAAGCGCGCGAGCAGGTCTACAACAACGCCTCGCAGATCGTGCAGCAGATCCGCGAGGGCGGCAGCTTCGTCGCCTATGCGCGCCAGTACTCGCAGGCCTCGACCGCCGCGGTCGGCGGTGACCTTGGCTGGATTCGCCTCGCGCAGCTTCCCACCGAGCTTGCCACGGTCGCGCGTGAGATGCAGCCCGGCCAGCTCGTCGGCCCGGTCGAGGTCCCCGGCGGCTTCGACATCCTCTACCTCATCGACAAGCGCCAGGTCCTGACCGCTGATCCGCGCGATGCGATCCTCTCGCTCAAGCAGATCTCGATCACCTTCCCCCAGGGCACCACCGAGGCCCAGGCCGGCCAGCGCGCCGAGGATTTCGCCAAGACGATCCAAAGCGCCAAGGGCTGCGGCAACGTCGAGGAAGTCGCCGCCACCATCGGTGCGCAGGTCGTGACCAACGACCAGGTCAAGGCGCGCGACCTGCCCGCCCAGATCCAGTCGGCGATCCTCCAGCTCTCGCCGGGTGAAAGCCTGCCCCCGTTCGGCTCGCTCGAAGATGGCGTGCGCATGCTCATGCTGTGCGGCCGCGACGATCCGCAGACCAGCAGCGGCCCCAACTTCGACCAGCTCATGGCGCAGATGGAAGACGAACGCATCAACAAGCGCGCGCAGATGTACCTGCGCGACCTTCGCCGCGATGCCGTCATCGAGTACAACTGACGCAAGGCCGAAACGCTGAGCCGATGGACAGCCCTATTCCCGCTCCGCCCATAGCTCCGACTGGGACCAAGCCCACTGCCGCGCCTGTCGCGGTCTCGCTCGGCGATCCGGCGGGGATCGCCCCCGAACTGATCGCCGAGGCCTGGCTGCAGCGCCGCGAGGCGGGTCTCTCGCCCTTCTTCGCGGTCGGCGGCGCGCTGACGCTGGGTATGGCCGCCGCCTCGCGCGGACATACCCTGCCCGTACGCCAGATCGAGCGTCCGGCCGAAGCACTCGAGATTTTCGAGGAGGCATTGCCTGTCCTGGGCGAAGCCGACTGCGCACCGCAGTTCGGCGAGCCCGACGAGGCCGGCGCGCGCCTTGCCCTTCATTCGCTGACCGAAGCGACCGACCTTGCCCGCACTGGCGCGGCAGGCGCGGTCGTCACCGGCCCGATCGCCAAGGCGCGGCTTGCGACCGTCGGGTTCACCCATCCCGGGCAGACCGAGTTCCTGGCCGAGGCCTGCGCCCTTGGCCCCGACGATGCCGTCATGATGCTGGCCGGGCCCAACTTGCGCACCGTGCCGCTGACCGTGCACGAGCCGCTTGCCCGTGTTCCCGGACTGATCACGCCGGAACTCATCACCCACAAGGCCCGCATCGTTGCTCGCGCGCTGGTGCGTGACTTTGGCCTTGCGGCTCCGCGTATCGCCATTACCGGGCTAAACCCGCACGCAGGCGAGGACGGGCGCATGGGCGAAGAGGAAATCAGGATCATCGCGCCCGCCATTGCCCAGCTCCAGGCCGAGGGGCTGGCCGTCACCGGCCCGCACCCGGCCGACGCGCTGTTCGCCGCGCACGAGCGGGCAGGCTACGACGTGGCCTTGTGCATGTACCACGACCAGGCGCTGATCCCGATCAAGACGCTCGACTTCGATGCGGGCGTCAACGTGACGCTCGGCCTTCCCATCATCCGCACCTCGCCCGACCACGGCACCGCCTTCGGCATCGCGGGGCGCAACATCGCGAGCCCCGGCGCCATGATCGCGGCGCTGCGCATGGCCGGCGAATGCGCCGCCCGCCGCACGGCGGGCCTTCTTCCATGAGCAATCCCCGGCCATGAGCACGCTTCCCCCCTTGCGCGAGGTCATCGCCCGCCACGGCCTCTCCGCCTCGAAGGCGCTGGGCCAGAACTTCCTTTTCGACGAGCAGCTGCTCGACCGTATTGCCGCCATTCCCGGATCGCTCGCGGGTGAGAAGGTGCTCGAGGTCGGCCCCGGTCCCGGCGGCCTCACCCGCGCGCTCCTGCGCGCCGGCGCCGAGGTGACCGCGATCGAGATGGACCCGCGCTGCCTGCCCGCGCTGGCCGAAGTGGAAGCGGCCTTTCCCGGCAAGCTCAAGGTGATCCAGGGCGATGCGATGAAGATCGCACCGGCCACACTGTTCGACGGCCCCTATCACATCGTCGCAAACCTGCCCTACAACGTCGGCACCGCGCTGTTCACGGGCTGGCTTTCGGGCGAGGAATGGCCGCCGCAGTGGCGCTCGCTCACGCTCATGTTCCAGGAAGAGGTCGCCCGGCGCATCGTCGCCGAGACGAACACCTCGGCCTACGGACGCCTCGCCGTACTTGCGCAGTGGCGCGCGAAGGCGAAGCTGGCGCTCAAGGTCCACCGCAGCGCCTTCACACCGCCGCCCAAGGTCATGTCCGCCATCGTGCACGTGGTGCCCGGCGAAGCCCCTGAAGGCGTCTCGATGCGCCTGCTCGAGCGCGTGACGGAGGCCGCCTTCGGGCAGCGCCGCAAGATGCTGCGCCAGAGCCTCAAGGGCGTGCCCGGCGCGCTCGCCGCACTCGAGGAGATCGGCATCGATCCCCAGCGCCGCGCAGAAACGCTCTCGGTCGCCGAGTTCGTGGCGATTGCCCGTACACTGGGTCAGTCGAAGGGTGCGTAAGAGACCGTCTGCAAACCCGTGACGGGCGGCGCGCTCAGGCGCGAGATCGCGAGCAGCGTGCACAGCAGTGCCAGAATGAGAAGCGCCAGATTGAGAACGCGCCCCGATGGTGGGACGTCGTGTATGATCGTGCGCAGGAAACCGCGCGGGCCACGATAACTATCGCCAGGATGGGCCATCGGCGGCGGTCCGGCACGCAGCAAGCGCCCCGCCTGCAGGGCCGCGACATCGACCGGCTCGCGAAACGCGATACCGCAGCGATCCGCCCCACGCCAGCGCACCTGCCCATCGAGATGCCGCCCGGCCACCCGCAGGGAAACCGCCGTCCCGCGCGGAGGCGGTGTATCGAGCAGAGCAAGGACGCCTCCCGACGCGCCATTCACCAGGGTGACGGGACAGTCGCGATCACCGACCTCGAGAACGGCCTCCAGAGCCAGCTCGATCCGCTCTTCGCGACGCTGTTTGTGGAACGGCATGGCAAGACCTTTTTGCGTGACGCGCCCGCTGCGTCTGCCCGCCAATCTACAACAAAAAGCTATTCTGCAGATTAAAAAACGTAAACCTACGTAAGACCTGAACTATCGGATCAGGCCAACCGGCACGAATTTCTGCACCCTGCGCCCGCTTCCAACCTCGGTCGTATAGACATTGCCGCGGCTGTCGACGGCCACCGAATGAAGCCAGAAGAACTGGCCCGGATAACGCCCGACGCGTCCGAAATTGCCGATCACCTCACCGCTCTCACGCCCCAGGATCCAGACCTTCGCATTGGCCATATCGGCGACGTACATATAGGTCCCGTCGGGAGAAAAGGCGACGTCCGAAGCCGAGCGCAGCCCTCCGGTCCCCGGCGCGATGACGATGTCGCGGACAAATTCCAGCCCACCCGAGGCCTCCCCCTCGCCCTGCGTTTCCCGGAAGACCTGGATGCGATTGTTGCGTCGATCGCAGACGTAGATGAGCCCCTCCGGCCCCCGCTCCACGCAGTGCACGATGTCACCGAAGGCGCGCGAGGCTGGATCAGCTCCGCCATCGCCGGTGCTGGCGGCCTGGCTCTGGTCGAATGGCTGCGCGCGCGTTCCGCCTCCGGGCTGGGCACCATACGCCCCCCAGAACCGCAGGAGCGACAGGTCCTTCTCCTTCAGCTGCACGATCCGCTTGTTGATATAGCCATCGGACACCAGCACGCTGTCCCCGTCGGCAAAGACATCGGACGGATTGCCGAGATAGCGCGAACTCGCGTTCCCTTCGCTTTTCCCGCGCTGGCCGAACTGGCGCAGAAAGCGGCCATCGGCGGTAAACTGGAGGACGACGTGATCGTCCTTCCCATTACCGCCTATCCAGACCGTGCCATCGCGCGCGGCAAAGAGGCCATGGACATTGGCTGGCCACTGCGAAGTGCCCCCGATCTCGGGAGCATGACTTTCCCCGCCCCAGGCGTGGCGTATCGTGCCATCTGGCGCGAAGTTGATGACGTGGGGCGCGGGGCGACAGCAGCTGAGCGTCGTGGGCGGATCGGCGGCCAGACCCGCCTCGTGCATGTCGAGCGAATTGGGCCGCTGGACGATCCACACGCTGTCGTCGGGCCCGACCGAGAGCCCCGGGATCTGCCCCAGTATGGTGTCAGACGGAAGCCGCGGCCAGCTCGCATCCGCCTTGAAGCGCGGCATCGGGACGGAAGGAGCCAGGTGCTCGCTCTCGACCGCGACCAGCGCGACTTCAGGATCGCCCTGCCCTGAAACCGAAGCGCCTGTGCATAGCGCCACGCTGCCCAGCAGCGCGCCAAGCGACAGGCGAAGAGAGCGTCGTAATGCCATGAAAGATCCTCCCGGCGACAGCCCTTGGCGGGCCTTGTACGCGGGAGGATACCTTCCAGGCGGCGGCGCGCCTAGCCCTGCCCTGCGAGCAGGACCAGGCGCCCGCCAAGATCAGGCCGCGAGGACCAGCGACTTCTTCCTGAGGCGCCAGGCGTGCAGCAGGGGCTCGGTGTACCCACTCGGCTGCTCGACACCCTTGAAGACGAGGTCGCAGGCCGCCTGGAAGGCCAGGCTACGCTCCCAGTTGCCGTCCATCGGCTCGTAGAGCGGATCGCCTGCGTTCTGCGCATCGACCTTGGCCGCCATGCGCTGCAGCGAATCCAGGACCTGCTCGCGGGTGCAGACCCCGTGCAGCAACCAGTTGGCCATGTGCTGGCTGGAAATGCGCAAGGTCGCGCGGTCTTCCATCAGGCCCACGTCGTTGATGTCGGGAACCTTGGAGCAGCCAACGCCCTGGTCGATCCAGCGCACGACATAGCCGAGCAGCCCTTGCGCGTTGTTATCCAGCTCCTCGCGAACCTCCTCAGGCGACCAGTTGGCCCCGTTGGCGAGCGGGATCTGAAGCAACTGGTCGAGCCCCGGGATCGCCTCTTGCGCAATCTCTTCGCGCAGGCCGAAGACATCGACCTGGTGGTAGTGCATGGCATGGAGCGTCGCCGCGGTCGGCGAGGGAACCCAGGCGGTGTTCGCCCCGGTGCGCGGGTGGCCGATCTTCTGCGCGAGCATGTCGTGCATCCTGTCGGGCGCCGCCCACATGCCCTTGCCGATCTGCGCGATACCGGACAGGCCATGCTTGAGACCGATCGCGACGTTGCGCGTCTCATAGGCGCCGATCCAGGTCGAGCCCTTGATGTCGGCCTTGCGGATCATGGGCCCGGCGCGCATCGAGGTGTGGATCTCATCGCCCGTGCGGTCGAGGAAGCCGGTGTTGATGAAGACGACACGCTCCTTCACCGCCGCGATGCAGGCGGCCAGGTTCGCCGAGGTGCGGCGTTCCTCGTCCATGACGCCAACCTTGATGGTGTGACGATCAAGACCGAGAAGATCCTCGACCGCGTTGAACAGATCATCGGTGAAGGCGCATTCCTCGGGCCCGTGCATCTTGGGCTTCACGATATAGATCGAGCCTTGGCGGCTGTTGCCGTGCCGCGTCAGCCCCTTCACGTCCTGCGTCGAAATGGCGCTGGTGACGACGGCATCGAGAATGCCCTCGGGAATCTCGCTTCCATCGGGGAGCAGGACCGCCGGGTTGGTCATCAGGTGGCCGACATTGCGGACGAACAGCAGCGAACGGCCGGGAAGTGCGGTGCGTTCACCTTCGTGCGTCACCATTGGCGTGTCGGGCGAGAGCGTGCGGGTCTGGGTCTTTCCGCCCTTCTCGAAGGTGTCGGACAGATCGCCGCGGATAACGCCCAGCCAGTTCGCATAGGCCGCGATCTTGTCCTCGGCATCGACCGCCGCAACCGAATCCTCCAGATCGACGATGGTCGTGAGAGCGGCTTCGAGCACGATGTCGGACAAACCCATGCGATCCCCCTGTCCGACCGGGCTTTGGGGATCGAAGACAAGCTCGATGGTGAGGCCGTTGTTGGTGAAGACCAGCCCCTTATCCGTCTCGCCCAGGTACTGGCCATCGTCGGCAAGAACGCGCTCGGCAACATCGCTCAGGTCCGCCCAGGACCCGCTTGCGAGCGGGAGCGCGCGGTCCAGGAAATCACGTCCAGCCGCGATGACAGCGTCCCCGCGCTGCGGATCGTAGCCCGGGCCCTGCGCGGGCGGCGCGTCGAGCGCATCGGTCCCATAGAAGGCATCGTAGAGGCTGCCCCGGCGCGCATTGGCCGCGTTCAGGAGGAAGCGCGCGTTGAGAACGGGCACGACCAGCTGCGGCCCGGCCATCGTCGCGATCTCGGGATCGACGTTCTTCGTGGCGATGGTGAAGTCCCCCGGCTCGGGGACGAGGTAGCCGATCTCACGCAGGAAAGCCTCGTAAGCCTGCGCGTCAAGGGGCTGGCCGGCACGCTCTTCATGCCAGGCATCGATCCGCGCTTGCAGATCCTCGCGCGTTTGAAGCAGCGCGCGGTTACGCGGCGCGTATTGGCCCACGAGTGCGGCAAAGCCACTCCAGAACGCATCCGCGTCCTGGCCGATCGGGGGCAGAACCTCGTTCTCGATGAACTGCGCGAGAGCCGCATCGACGCGAAGGCCGCAGCGTTCGATCCTCTTGGTCATAAATCCTCACACCATGATGCGCGCGAGCTCCAACCGAGTCGGGCGCACTTCAGACAGTACCATGTATGTCCTGGGGAGGATTGAGGCCCTATGCCGCAAAATCGCGCGATGCGCAAGTCTCGGCAAGGCGCAAGGCCCGCACGTTCCATCGGAAACGGTGTAGCCTCGTATTACACCGGGCGTCGGCATGCCTTACAAGTAAGAAGCTGTTAGTGATCGAGTCCCCCGGGATCGCGGCACTGGCACGCCCCTTGCTTGACAGGAGGAGCGCCAAGAGGATGGAAATGCTTCGAAAAGTCGCCCGCCTGTTCGTTATCAAGACCCATTGGGAAGCGTACATGATCATCTACGCTCTGGCGACGGGCGCCGTGCAGCGTGGACAGGCCTATCTCGTGCAGTTTCCCGGGACCGGGGGCCAGCTCCTCTTCCTCGCCTGCACGGGCGCGGTCTTCATGGCCGGCGCCAAGATCCTCGACTGCATCAAGTATGAAAAGGCCGCCCTTCTCGCCCGGCATAGGCACGGCATGCCCAATGTCGCGACCATCCGCCACAGCGCGCCGCAGGACGATGCCCTTACCGCCGGACGCGAAGCGGCCTGAGACGGCACGCCTGACCGGCGAGACCATGCCATTCGAAATGTCGGAAACGGTGGGGTGATTCTGTTGCCAGGCTCACCCCGGGCCCCTGGAATCCGCTTCTGTTGCCCGGTGGGTCCAACCGCGCTTTAGCTTTGTAACTTCAGGGCGTTAGCCCCTAGAATTACGCGGCGAGAGCGAGTGCTTCGTTGTCGTTGGCACTTATGAGTTTTGAGCCTTTAACGGGTTACTCAGCCCGGACGAAAACACCGCTTTTCAACACACGTCGATCCTAGTTCGGCCCCGTCAACACCCCTGCGACAACAGGGTTGTCCTGACCTTCGCAAGAAGCTGCAGGACGGGTGATGGTGGAGCCGCCGGGTACCGCCCCCGGGTCCGCTGTGCCTATTGCACGGTACACTTTATCGTCATAGTCGGCCGAAACCGACAGGTGCCCATATAGGGCGTTTTCCCGGAATGTGAAGGGCGTGTGTCACGCCATCGGAGGCGCTTTCCCCGACTTGCGCAGTTCCTCGAGAATCTCGCGCAGCGTGTCGAGCTGGGGATCGGTGGGAACAGCGGGCGCTTCGGCGGTAACCTCGGCTTCCTTCTTCTTGGCTTCCATCTCGTCGATCACCTTGTTGATCGTACGCACCAGCATGAAGAGGACCGCCGCGATGATGAGGAAGTTGATGATCTGCGTGATGAACACGCCATAGCCGATCATCGCGACGCCCGCGGCCTTGAGCGCGGTGTAGTCGGTGAGCGAGCCGGTATAATCCGCCGGGATCTCGCCCAGCAGGACAAAGTACTTGGAGAAGTCGAGATCCCCCATCATCGCGCCGATGACGGGCATGATCACGTTCTCGGTAAGCGAGGTCACGATCTTGCCGAACGCGGCGCCGATCATCACGCCGACCGCCAGGTCAAGCACGTTGCCGCGCGAAATGAACTTCTTGAATTCTTCGAAGACTGTCATGTCTTTGCCCCATGATGAACACGATCGCACGACTATGCACAGGCCGCCCCGGCACACAAAGGTTTGTTGACGCCCGCAAACACGCGAGCGTGCTTTTTGTTGCCCACAGCATGAGCCGCTGCGGTTGAACCGTCATCCCCGTACGCTATCTAGGCTATATCGTGGAGAGTTTTCGCCTTCCCGCGCGAGGACTTCAAGTGGAGGACATACCCCAATGACCCTGTCGAACGCGGCCCGCAAGGGACGTATCCTGCTCGTCGGCCTCGCAGCGCTCTCGCTTGCGGCCTGCGGCTTCAACTCGGTGCCCACCAAGCAGGAAGCGGCCAAGGCCAAGTGGGCGGACGTCGAAGCCAACTTCCAGCGCCGCGCGGACCTTATCCCCAACCTCGCCGCCGTCGCCAAGGGCGCGGCCGAGCAGGAGAAGGAAATCCTCACCGGCGTCACCGAGGCCCGCGCCAAGGCGACCTCGATCCAGATCACCGGCGATGACCTGGGCGATCCGGCCAAGATGGAGCAGTTCTCGCAGGCGCAGAACCAGCTCACGGCAGGTCTGGGCCGTCTGATGGCCAGTTTCGAGGCCTATCCCAACATCACGTCGAACGAGAATTACCGCATGCTGCAAAGCCAGCTGGAAGGCACCGCAAACCGTATCACGATCTCGATCCGTGACTACAACGCGGCCGTCCAGGACTACAACACCGAGGTGCGCACCTTCCCCTCGATGATCGGCGCGCAGCTGCGCGGTGCCGATCCGCTGGTCCCCTACAAGGCGACCACGCCCAACGCGGACACCAACCCGTCCCTCGAAGGCAAGCTCTGATCCGGTGACCCGTCTCCGGCAGGTTTTCGCCGCTCTCGCGCTGGCCCTGTGCTCCCTGCTCTTCGTCCAAGGGGCGCAGGCCGCGCCGCAGTTTCCCAAGCTCACAGGCCGTGTGGTCGACCAGGCCGGGATCATTCCCGACGCCGAGGAAGCCCGCCTGACCCAGCAGCTGGCCGCACTGGAGAAGCAGTCCGGGCGCCAGCTCGTCGTTGCCACCATCCCCGATCTGCAAGGCTATGACATTGCCGACTACGGCTACCAGCTGGGCCGTGCCTGGGGGATCGGCCAGAAGGAGACGAACAACGGCGCGCTCCTGATCGTCGCGCCCAACGCGCGCAAGGTTCGGATCGAGGCCGGCTATGGGCTCGAACCCATCCTGACCGACGGCATGAGCCGCCTCATCATCGATGAGAACATCCTGCCCGCCTTCAAGAAGGGCGACTATCCCGGCGGCATCGCGACAGGCACTGCGGCCATCGCCAGGCTCATCATGCTGCCGCCCGAAGAGGCGCGCAAGCTGGCCGAACAGGCCGACCAGAAAGTGCGCGAGGGCGGCAGCGGCATCTCGGCCGGTACCGTATTCTTCATTCTCCTCGTCCTCTTCTTCGTCGTCGCCCCCATGGTCAACGAGGCCCGGGGCGGGCGCGGCCGACGCCGTTCGAGCGGTCCCGGTTTCATCTGGATCCCCGGCGGTGGTTGGGGCGATGACGATGATCACTGGGGCGGAGGAGGCGGCTTTGGTGGCGGGGGCGGCTTTGGCGGCGGCGGATTTTCCGGCGGCGGCGGCAGCTTCGGTGGTGGCGGCGCGAGCGGCAGCTGGTAGGAGACATGACAATGAAACCTGCTCCCACCTATCTCACCGAGGCCGATCACGCGCAGATCAGCGCGGCGGTGTCCAAGGCCGAACTGCAGAGCGCGGGCGAGATCGTCACGATCCTCGCGGACCGTTCGGACGGCTACACCGATGTCGCGCTCACCTGGTGCGCGGGCGTGGCGCTGCTGGCTCTGGCCGCGCTCAGCCTGTTCCCCGAGTTCTACATGGGGCTTTACGACTGGGCGCTTGCCGACTGGGGCCATGAATGGACGCCGCGCGCGATCGTGGGTCTGGCCGCGGGCTTTGCCACACTCAAGTTCGCGGGCGCCTACCTGCTGCAGCTGTGGACGCCGCTCAAGTTCGCCGTGATCCCGGGCCCTGTGAAGACCGCGCGCGTCCATGAGCGCGCCGTGCGGGCGTTTCGCATCGGCGCCGAGCAGCGCACCGTCGGGCGCACCGGCGTCCTCATCTACCTCTCCATGCGCGAACACCGCGCCGAGATCGTCGCCGATCAGGCCATCGCCACCAAGGTCGACCCCGAGGTCTGGGGCGAGGCCATGCAGGCGATGCTGGGCCACGTGCGCGAAGGACGAGTCGCGGACGGCATGTGCGCGGCTGTCCTCAAGGTCGGCGCCATAGTCGCCCCCCACTTCCCGCGCGCCGATGACGAGATCAATGAACTTCCCGACAGGCTGATCGAAGTATGACCCTTCCCCCCGACGCCGATGCTCCCGAGGAAATTCGCTGGGAGGGGCGCTTCATCACTGCCAAGACCCGTGGACGCTGGGAGTTCGTCGGCCGTGCGCGCGGCATCAAGGCCGCGGTCATCCTCGCCGTCGACGAGGAGGACAACGTGATCCTTGTCGACCAGTACCGCGTGCCGCTCCAGCGCCGATGCCTCGAACTGCCCGCAGGCCTTGTTGGTGATGAAAGCGACATGGCGGATGAGGACCCGGCCAACGCCGCCATCCGCGAACTGGAGGAAGAGACCGGCTACCGCGCGGGGATCATGGAGAACATGGGCGAGTTCTTCTCTTCGCCGGGCATGGTGAGCGAGAGCTTCACGCTCTTTCGCGCCCGCGATCTCGTCAAGGTCGGCGAGGGCGGCGGCGTGGACGATGAAGACATCGTGGTGCACCGCGTGCCCCTGTCCCGGATCGGCGAGGTCATCGCGGACTTTCGCGCGAAGGACTACGCGATGGACGTGAAGATGCTCGCGCTGCTCGGCCCCGCGCTCCTGCGCTGACACGCGAGCCATGCGCACACGGCCGGGCATCTGCCAGCGCAAGAAGCGCTTTGCGAGCGAGGAAGAGGCGCTGCGCGTGGCGGAGAAGGCGCCCTTCCCCCTGCGCCCCTACCGCTGCGAACTGTGCGGGGACGTTCACCTGACCGGGCGGACCAAAGGCATGAAACTGCCTGCTTTCGAGATTGCCCGGCGGCGCGCCGCCAAGGCCGTACGGCGCGAGGATGCCGCGCGCTAGAGCGTCGTCAGGATCGCGCCAAAGTCCTTGGCTCCCCCGCCCCCTTCGACAAAGGCCTCGTAGATCGCCTTGGCATGCTCGCCCATGGGAACCCTGGCGCCTGCCCCTTGGGCGCCCGCCATCGCCAGCTTCAGGTCCTTGAGCATGAGCGCGGCGGCGAACCCGCCCGCGTAGTCATTGTCGGCCGGACTTGCCGCCCCCACCCCCGCCATCGGCGTGTAATCATTGAGCGACCAGCAGTAGCCGGTCGATTTCGAGGAGATATCGTAGAAGGTCTGCGGATCGAGCCCGGCCTTCTCGGCCAGTTTGAGCGCCTCGCAGGTGCCGATCATGTGGACCGCCAGCAGCATGTTGTTGCACATCTTGGCAATCTGTCCGGCCCCGCTTTCGCCCGCACGGATCACGGCCTTGGCCATGGGTTCAAGGACCGGCTCGGCGCGCGCGAACGCCTCGTCCGAGCCGCCGACCATGAAGGTCAGCGTTCCCGCGCTTGCCGCTGCGATCCCACCCGAAACCGGTGCATCAACCATCGGGTAGCCCGCCTCCCGCGCCAGCAGGGTGACCTCGCGCGCGGTCTCCAGATCAATGGTTGAGCAGTCGATCAGCACCGCGCCTTTCGGCGCCACGCCAAGCACCTCCTGCGTGAGCACTGCTTTCACAATGGCACCGTTGGGCAGCATCGAGAGGACCGCTTCGGCCCCCGTGACAGCCTCTTCCACGCTCGTACACGGCGTGCAGCCATGCTCGGCGGCGCGGGCCAGTGCCTCGGCCGAGAGGTCGAAGGCCCGGACCGCGTGGCCCGCCTTGACCAGGTTCGCGGCCATCCCGCCGCCCATGTTGCCAAGTCCGATGAAGGCGATGTTCATTGCACAACTCTCCCGTCTTCAGGGGCGACGTCTTCGCCGTCCCCCGGTGAACTTCCCAGGCTATCCGGCGCGGGAACCCGCAGTTACTTGCCCTTCCAGACGCCCGGACGCTTCTCGACGAAGGCGGCCATGCCCTCGGTCTTGTCCTCGGTGCCCGCCACGACCTGGAAGATGCGGCGCTCCATCAGGAGCCCGGCATCGAGCGTGGTTTCGAAAGCGACGTTCACCGCTTCCTTGTTCGCCTTGACCGCCAGCGGGGGCAGCGAGGCGATCTTCTCGGCCGCCTTCATCGCCTCGTCGAGCAGCTGGTCGGCGGGCACGATGCGCGCGACGAGGCCCGCGCGCTCGGCTTCCTCGGCATCCATCATGCGGCCCGTCAGGCACAGGTCCATGGCCTTGGACTTGCCCACCGCGCGCGCAAGGCGCTGCGAGCCCCCCATACCCGGAATGACGCCGAGCGTGATCTCGGGCTGGCCGAACTTCGCGTTTTCCGAAGCAATGATGAAGTCGGCCATCATCGCGACCTCGCAGCCACCGCCCAGCGCAAAGCCGTTGACGGCCGCGATCCAGGGCTTGCGGGTCGCCTTGACGACCTTGCTCGTCCACTCGGAGAAGAAGTCCTCAGAAAAGAATTCGGCGCCCGACTTGGTCGCCATTTCCTTGATGTCGGCGCCCGCGGCGAAGGCCTTTTCGCCCGAACCGGTCACAACCGCGCAGCCTTGCGTGGGGTCGGCCTCGAACGCGGCCATGGCAGCCACCATCTCGGTCATCACGGTTGAATTGAGCGCGTTCAGCGCCTTGGGACGGTTGAGCGTGATCAACGTGACGGCGCCCCGGGTCTCGACCAGGAGGGTTTCGTAGGTGGGCTCGGTCATAGGGGATTCCATTCCTCGGTTGGGGCAAGCGGCGCGAAGATGGCCGCGATGGCCGCATCTGTCACGCCCTCGGGCGTCGCCGGGTTCCAGGCGGGCGCATTGTCCTTGTCGACGATGACCGCGCGCACGCCCTCGGCAAAATCGGGCAGGACCAGCACTCGCGCCGCGATGCGGTATTCCATCGCCATTTCCTCGGCAAAGCTTTCCAGTGTCAGGGACTGGACGAGTTCGTGCAGCGCGACCTTGCAGGCCTGCGGGCTCTTGGTGCGCAGCGTGGCCAGTTCCTTTGCCGCCCAATCGCTGTCGTCCGCTTCGAGCGAAGCGAAGATTTCTTCCAGCGTATCGAAGGCAAAATGGCGTGCAATCTGCGCCTCGTTGGCCGCGACCTTGGCCTCTGGCGGCACCTCGGCCAGATCCGAGAGGACGGTCTCGATCCCCTCCCCATTGCCGATCCGGCGCTTGGCCGCATCCTGCGCCGCAACGGGCAGATAATGGGTGGCAAGGCCCGTGTGGAGGCACTCCGCACCATCAAACCGCGCGCCGGTCAGCGCCAGGAAATGCCCGATCCGCCCCGGCAGGCGCGAGAGGTACCAGCCTCCACCCACATCCGGGAACAGACCGATCCCGGTTTCCGGCATGGCAAAGCGCGTGTTCTCGGTCGCCACACGGTAGGTCGCGGGCTGCGCGATGCCCACGCCCCCACCCATCGTGATCCCGTCCATGAAGGCAACGACCGGCTTGGCGTACGTAAACAGCAGGTGGTTGAGGCGGTATTCGTGAAGGAAGAAGCGGCGGCCAGAAATGCCGCCATCTTCCAGCGCCGAGTGGCGCAGGAGGTTGATGTCGCCGCCCGCGCAGAACCCCCGACCTTGCGCGTGCTCGATGATGACAACGCCCACGGTGTCGTCCTGGGCAAAGGCCTGGAGGGCCTCGATCATGGTTTCGCACATCGCCGTCGTCAGGGCGTGGATCGCCTTGGGACGGTTGAGCGAGATAATGGCGGCAACACCCTCGCGCCGGGTCAGCACTTCATCAGTCATTTCATCACTCTAACGCCTAGTTCAGGAGGTCGCGACCGATAATCATGCGCATGACCTCGTTCGTGCCCTCAAGGATGCGATGGACGCGAAGGTCGCGCCAGAAGCGCTCGATCGGGTAGTCGCGCAGGTAGCCATAGCCGCCGAAAAGCTGGAGCGCGCGGTCGACCACCGAGGAGCCGGTGTCGGTCGCCATCATCTTGGCCATGGCCGCAAAGCGGGTCTTGTCGGGCGTGCCCGCCGTCACCTTGGCCGCGGCGAGATAGAGGAGCGCGCGCGCGGCTTCGAGTTCGGTTGCCATCTCGGCAAGCTGGAACTGCGTGTTCTGGAATGCGGCGAGCGGCTGGTCGAACTGCTTTCTATCCTTCACATAGGCAATCGCCTCATCGAGACAGCGCTGCGCACCGCCCAGCGAACAGGCACCGATGTTGAGACGCCCACCATCGAGCCCGGCCATCGCGAACTTGAAGCCGTCGCCTTCTGCTCCCACGCGGTTGGCAGCAGGCACCCGGCAATCCTCGAGGATCACCTGGGCCGTGGGCGAGGCATTCCAGCCGAGCTTCTTCTCGGGCGCGCCAAAGGAGAGGCCCTCCATGCCCTTTTCCAGAAGGAAGCAGGAGATCCCGCGCGTCTTGTGCTCCCCCGTGCGCGCCATGACGAGGTAGATATCGTTAACCCCGCCGCCGGAGATGAACTGCTTGGTGCCATTGAGGATATAGTCGTCCCCCTCGCGCCGGGCGGTCGTCTTGAGCGCGGCGGCGTCCGAGCCTGAGGAGGGTTCGGTGAGGCAGTAGGACGCAATCGTATCCATCGCGACGAGGCCGGGGAGGTAACGCTCCTTAAGCGCGGCATCGCCGAAGCTGTCGAGCATCCAGGTCGCCATGTTGTGGATCGAGATATAGGCGCTCGTTGCCGGGCAGCCGTAGGCCATCGCCTCCATGATGAGCGCAGCTTCCAGACGGCCAAGTCCGATGCCCCCGCCCTCTTCCGAGACGTAGATCGCTCCGAAGCCGAGTTCGCCCGCCGCCTTCCAGACATCGACGGGGTAATGGGCGCTTTCATCCCACTCGGCCGCGAAGGGGGTGATCTTCTCGGCGGTAAACTTCGCGGCCATGTCGCGGATCGCGACCTGGTCCTCGCTGAAGGCAAAGGGATCGGTCATCTTCGTTCAGGGCTCTCTCATGGTTCTGGTGCCTCTTACGGGCACTTGGTGTAGGTCAGCGGCTCAGGCGCGGCGTCCGCGCCCTTGTCGGTGCGCACGAGGGTGGCGCCCCCGTCAGGCGAACGCAAGGTGACATCGAGGTCCCAGGTCTGCCCCTCGCCCTCGAAGGCAAAGGCGCCTGTCACCGCGTTCTCGGCGATGGACTCGATCTCGTCCAGATCCGCCATCGATTCGTAGAATTCCAGGTCGTTCGCGCCGACCGTCATCAACCCCTTGGCCGCCGCCGGATCGCCGGTGCAGTCGAGCTTCACCAGTCCCCAGCGCCCGCGCAGCATCGGCGGGATCGAGGTGGTGTCGGCCAGGTCCGTGGCCGAGGCCGTGGGTTCGGGCACCGCTGGTTCGGTCATCCCGCCCGCCCCGGCCGCCGCAGTTTCGCTGGCGGCTCCCTGCGGTTCGGGTTCGGAGGAGCAGGCCGCAAGCAGCGTCACGAAAGGAAAAGTGAGAACTAGGCCGCGACGCATCATGGAGCACTCCTGCAAGGCTGGGCCGGCCGGAGTGGCCGACGAGATGGCATGCGACGAGAACCCCCGTTCCCCCGTTCCTGTTCCTTCTTGCGGCGCGCCCGGCGACTTTCCAAGCTCAGGCCTCAGGCCATCGTCGGGATGATGAACGCGCTGTCTCCCGCCCCGCCGCCATCGGGCCAACGCTGGGTGACGAGCTTGGTCTTCGTCCAGAACCGCAGCCCTTCCATCCCGTACTGGTTGTGATCGCCAAAGGCCGAGCGCTTCCAGCCCCCGAAACTGTGGTAGGAAACCGGCACCGGAATGGGCACGTTGATGCCGACCATGCCCACATCGACACGGGCGGCAAATTCGCGGGCCGCGTGGCCGTTGCGCGTGAAGATGGCGACGCCATTGCCGTACTGGTGGCGCGAGGGAAGCGCGAGCGCCTCCTCGAAGCTCTCCGCGCGTACGATCTGGAGCACCGGCCCGAAGATCTCCTCCTTGTAGGCCGACATCTCGGGCGTCACCCGGTCGAACAGCGTGGGACCAAGGAAGTAGCCTTCCTCATATCCCTGGAGCGTGAAGCCGCGTCCGTCGGTGACCAGTTCGGCACCTTCCTTGATGCCGGTTGCAATCCAGTCCTCGATCCGCGCCTTGTGCTGCGCGGTGACGACCGGCCCGTACTGCGCCTCGGGATCGGTCGAGATGCCAACCTTGAGCCTTTCGATGGCGCGAACGAGCCGGGCGCGCAGAGCCTCGGCGGTCTCCTCGCCCACAGGCACCACGACAGGAAGCGCCATGCAGCGCTCACCGGCGGAGCCGAAGGCCGCGCCGACAAGGTCCTCGACCGTGCGGTCCAGGTCGGCATCGGGCATGACGATGGCGTGGTTCTTCGCTCCGCCCATCGCCTGGACCCGCTTTCCGGCCGCGCTCCCACGGCTGTAGACATAGTGCGCGATGTCCGAGGACCCGACGAAGCTGACCGCCGCGATATCGGGATGATCGAGGATCGCATCGACCATGACCTTGTCGCCGTGAACGACCTGCAACACGCCTTGGGGCGCCCCGGCCTCGCGGAACAGCTCGCACAGGCGGTTGGGCACCGAAGGGTCGCGCTCGGAAGGCTTGAGAATGAAGGTATTGCCGCAGGCGATGGCGGGCGCGAACATCCACATCGGGATCATCGCGGGAAAGTTGAACGGGGTAATCCCCGCCCCCACGCCCAGCGGCTGGCGCATCGAATAGACATCAATGCCGGGCCCTGCGCCAAGGCTGTAGTCGCCCTTCAGCGCCTGCGGGATGCCGCAGCAGAATTCGACCACTTCAAGCCCGCGCTGGATATCGCCCTTGGCATCCTCGACCACCTTGCCGTGCTCGCTGGAGAGGAGCTCGGCCAGCTCCTGCATGTTCGCCTCGATCAGCTGCTTGAAGGCAAAGAGCACGCGCGCCCGCTTTTGCGGGTTGAGCGCAGCCCAGGCGGGCTGGACTTCCTTCGCGGCCGCGACGGCGCGGTTCAGAACGGCATCCTCTCCCAGGACGACTTCGGCCTGAACCACGCCGCGGTTGGGATCGTACACCGGTACAGTCCGGGGCGCTCCGAAGCCGCCGCCCGCACCGCCTGCGATCCTGTGTTCGATCCGTCGCATCCTCTCTCCTCTCATCATCGCCATGGGTGGCGTCCAGGGACGCTCCCACATGCGCTGTGCCGCTTCTTTTTGCGTTCGGCTGGAGCCGGGATAAGACCCTCTCAATTTGCAGGCAAGGTGCAGTTTTGTAATACTGCACTGCAAATTTGCAGCTCCATCACATCCGCGATTCCAAGGTGCCCCATGCCCATTCCCGACGCCGACTGGAGCGACTTCCAAGCCTTCCTTGCCATCGCCCGCAGCGGCCAGCTGGCCCGGGCGGCCCGGCGCCTGGGCGTGAACCCGACCACGATGGGCCGCCGCCTGCGCCGTCTTGAAGCGGCGCTGGGCACCACCCTCTTCGAGCAGACCCGCACCGGGCAGGTTCTGACCGAAGCGGGCGAGGCGCTGCTCGCCGCAGTCGAGCAGATGGACCGCGCCGCATCCGGCATCACAGGTTCGGGCGAAGGCGAGGACGGGCTGACCGGCACCTTGCGGATCGGCACGCCCGAAGGCTTCGCCACCGATTTTCTCAGCCCTCGTCTCGCGCAGTTCCAGTCGCTTCACCCCGGCCTAGCGATCGACCTCGTCTCCGCGCCCGGCGAGGCGCTCAGTCCCGGGCGGCGTGAGGCCGATGTCGCGATCGTCCTCGCCCGGCCGCGCAAGGGCCCACTCGTCGCACACAAGCTCGCCGACTATGCGCTCGGCCTCTACGCTTCGGCGGATTACCTCGCCGCGCACGGCGTTCCTCGGGCGCCCGCCGACCTCCTCGAAGGGCACCGCCTCGTGGGGTACATTCCCGACCGGCTCCACGCGCCCGAACTGCGCTATCTCGACGAGATCCATCCCGCCCTGAAAGCCAGCCTGCGCGCGCCCAGCATCACCGCGCAGCACAGCCTCATTGCCAACGGGGCCGGTGTCGGGGTGCTCCCCGCCTTCATGGCCCACGCCGATCCGCGCCTTGTCCCGGTGCTGTCCGACGTTCGGTTAGAGCGCGCCTTCTGGTTCGTCACACACGAGGATATCCGCCGTTTGCCGCGCATCCGCGCCTTCCGGCAATGGCTTGACGAAACGGTCCGTGCGGGCGAGGAGGTCCTCATGCCGCGAGGCGCACGCGCCGCGCCCGAAAACGCACGTAAAAAGGAACTCCCATCTTGACGACAACCACGATCGATCCGGCCGAATTCCGCAAGGTCCTCGGCAGCTACCCGACGGGTGTGTGCGTCATCACCGCGCTGGACGGCGAGAAGCCGGCCGGCATGGTCGTCGGCTCGTTCACCTCGGTCTCGCTCGATCCGCCGCTTGTCGGCTTCTTCCCGGACAAGTCCTCCTCGTCCTGGCCGCTGATCGAGAAGCACGGCCACTTCTGCGTCAACGTCATGGGCTCGGACCAGCAGGACGTGTGCCGCTCGGTCGCGGCCAAGGGCGCCGAGAAGTTCGTCGGCGTCGACTACGTCCTCTCGGACAACAAGCTGCCGGTCATCGCCAACTCGATCGCCAGCATCGAGTGTGAACTCTACTCGGTCACCGAGGCAGGCGACCACTGGTTCGTACTGGGCCGTGTGCTGCGCATGGAAACCGTGCGCGACGATGATCCCATGCTCTTCCACCGCGGCCGTTACGGCGGTTTTGCCGAACGCATGTAAGCGCTTCGCGCAAGGCGGAACCGAAAAAGGCCGCGCCCCCGGATGGGAGGCGCGGCCTTTTTCATGGGGTCTATGTCCGTCTGCCTCAGCTGTTGGCCGCAGGCCCCGGATCGGCCTTGGGCAAGCGGTGCGTCTTGTGGCGCTTGAGGCCGATCAGCGGGCGCAGCGGCCCGACCTCGCGTCCGATGAGGTAGAACAGCCAGGACCCCACCGCGACCGAGCCGCACAGGATCGCAAACTCGGGGAGCGCGGTCAGTCCCCAGTCGCGGATCGGGTACATGACCAGGACCATGATCGTCTGGTGCGCGATGTAGACCGGGAACACCGCCTCGGACAGCGTCTGGCGCCACGGGTGGTTGAAGTTCCAGAAGCGGTCGGCGATCCCGAACAGGGCGATGACCGCCGCCCAACTCTCCACCGACTTGGCCAGGATCAGCGCGTGGCGCCACTCCTGCGGGGTCGCGATCCGGCCCGGGTAGAGCCAGGAATCGCGCGCGACCCAGAAGAACCCAGCCAGCGCGAGCACGGCGGCGATCGGCCACTGACGCGCAATCGAAGCGCGAAGTGCCGACGAGCCGCGCAGGAGGAAGCCGAACAGGAACATGCCCCCATAATGGAGGTGTGCCGCGCGGTCGTTCAGCAGGTTGTGCATGTCGGTCCAGCCATAGGGCACGTAGTTGCGCACCAGGTAGACCAACAAAATGCCCGCCGGGATCAGCAACGGTCCGGCAAAGAGCCGCTCGAAACCAAGACGCAGCGCCGCCTGCCAGGACGCGGGCAGCACCAGCATGATCCCGCACATCGCCAGCGTGTAGGCCAGCAGGTGGATCACGAACCACAGGTGCATGATGCGCGGCACGTATTCGTACCGGATCTTCTGGAAGCTGAAGGCGTCGTGGAGGAAGTAATAGAGGTAGTCGTGCTCGTACCCGCTGTTGACGAGGCCCATGTAAGGCTGGGGCGGAACCACCACGATCAGTCCGAAGGCCAGCGGAATACCCAGGCGCTTGAGCCGGCTCCAGCCAAACTCGGACACCTGCCCCTTGTCGCGCGCCAGCAGCGCTGCGCTCGCATAGCCCGAGATCGCGAAAAGGAGCGCAAGGCGCCAGGCGCTCATGCCCAGAAGCGGGATCTCGGCCCACCACACCACGCCGCGCGTGGGCGTCTGGTACCCCCAGGCGGTGAAGGAATAGCCCACGTGGTAGAAGATCAGGAGGATGAACGCACCGATGCGCAGCCAGTCCATTCCGTAGTGACGCTGTGAAGGGGCGGGGGTCATCGAGGTACCATCTCAGAGCCGCTCGGGCGGCAGGAAGGATGGTCCTTTAGGCGGGTTCCTCAGGCGGCGCAATTGCCGCCTCCCCGCGCGTGAAGCCGCCTGCGCAGGAACGAACCCTTCCGTTTCGGATCGAACACTCTTGGCCAGCGCTGTCAGGACGGGGCACGGTCTCGAAATGGCCAAGCCCGATCCCACTTCTGCTACGCCTCCATCCGAACACCCGGCATCGCCCGGAGACACGGGTGAGCCCGCCGCCCCCACCCATCTCACCGTGGCGGAACTGGCCGGTCTCGCGGGCGTCTCGGCCCAGACCATCCGGCGCTTCTTCAAGGACCCGACCTTGCTGGGCACCCGCATGCGCACACGTGTCGCGGCCGTACTGGGCGAAATCGGGCTCGCAGGTCCACAGCAGGAAAAGGAGGCGTCTCAGGCTTCCACCCCCACCCCAGCGCCTGAGCCTGAGCCGGAGCCGGAGCCGGAGCCGGAGCCGGAGCCGGAGCCGGAGCCGGAGCCGGAGCCGGAGCCGGAGCCGGAGCCGGAGCCGGAGCCGGAGCCGGAGCCTGTCGAAGTGCCCCGGGACGTGGCGGTCAAGGACGATGCCGCACATATTTCGGACACACCGTCATACGCCCCGCCTCCCCCCGAACCGGAAGACCCCACGCCGCATCCCCCGCCCGAAGATTGCGCACCGGACATCCTGCCCGCGACCGGTGGCATGGCGGACGACGGGCGCCTCACCATCAACGATATCGCCCGGCTCGCCAGCGTCTCGACCAAGACGGTCAGCCGCTATCTCAACGACAGCCCTCTTCTCAGCGACACGATGCGCGCCCGCGTGCGCCGCGTGATCGAGGAGACAGGCTTCGTCCCCAACGCGCAGGCGCGCGCGCTGGCGCTGCGGCGCAACTTTCTCCTCGCGCTGGTCCACGCCGGGGACGAGCGCGCCCGCGTCGAGCAGGTGGAGGACGGGATGCTGGCCGCCATGGCCGGAAGCGAACTTGCGCTTCTCATCCAGCCGCTCGAAGGGCCAGCCAGCCGCCGCCCGGCGCAGCTCCACACATTCCTGACCCGGCACAATCCCAGCGGCGTCGTCCTGCTCCCGCCTCTGGCGGAGGACGAGGGGATAGTCGAGGCCTGCAGGCACGCGGGAACACCCTGCATCCGCCTCGGCCCCACCCCCGATGGCGCGGGGCTTTGCAGCGCGGACCGGGCCGCGATGGCGCAGGCTGTCGCATGGCTCGTCGGGCTTGGCCACAGCCGCATCGGGCTAGTCGCAGGTCCCGAGGGGGCACGTCTCGCCCAGGCGCGCGAACTGGGCTATCTCGATGCCATGGCCGACCACGGGCTCGACCGGGGTGCGGCCCTGATCGAACCGGGCGACAACTCCTTCGCCTCGGGGCTCGCGGCGGGCCGGGTTCTCCTTGAAGTCAGCCCGCGCCCCAGCGCCATCATCGCCTGCAACGACGCCATGGCCGCCGGCATTCTTCACGCGGCCGCCGAAGCGCGGATCACGGTTCCGGATGACCTCTCCGTGATCGGCTTCGACGACACCTCGCTGGCCGAAATGACCTGGCCGCCGCTCACCTCGATGCAGATCCCGTGGGCGGCGCTTGGCCGTGAGGCTGTTCGCCGCTTGCAGGCTGACCCGCGCGAGATCGCGGACGATGCCGCGCCTCCCCATTTCGGGGCCCGCCTCATCGAACGCGGCTCGGTGGCCCCACGCAAGAGTACACACGAGGATGTTCCGGCCTCCCTCTCCACGACCTGAGTGGGCCTTGCCGTCCGATTTTTTACCGTTTGTTGCTGCAATTGAAACGGGCCGTTCGAACCCTAGATTCAAGGCTACGAAGTTTCACGAAAGACAAGGAGTTGATGAAGCCGTGAACGGTTTGAAGACAGTCATGCTGCTGTCGGCGCTGACCGCGCTTTTCATGGGGCTGGGCTATCTCTTCGGGGGGGCCGGCGGCGCCATGCTGGCGCTGCTCGTGGCCGCGGGCATGAACCTGTTCACCTTCTGGAACGCGGACCGCATCGTCCTTCGCATGCACAACGCGCGCGAGGTCGACGCCAGTAGCGCGCCGCAGTTCTACCGCATGATCGAACGGCTCGCCCGCAACGCCGAGCTGCCGATGCCGCGCGTCTACATCGTGGACACCCCTGCCCCCAACGCCTTTGCCACCGGCCGCAACCCCGAGAACGCGGCCGTCGCGGCGACTGCAGGCCTGCTCGACATGCTGGACGAAGAGGAAGTCGCCGCCGTCATGGCCCACGAACTGGGCCACGTGCGCAACCGTGACACGCTCATCATGACGATGGTTGCGACGATTGCAGGCGCCATCTCCATGCTGGCCAATTTCGGCCTGTTCTTCGGGCATGGCGGGGGCGAGGATCGACCCAACCCGGTCGCGGCCATTGCCGCCGTGTTCATGGCCCCCTTCGCCGCGATGATCGTGCAGATGGCGATCAGCCGCACCCGCGAATACGGGGCCGACAAGGCTGGCGCGGAGATCTGCGGCGACCCGCAGGCGCTGGCTTCGGCGCTCTCCAAGATCGCCGGGCCCGCCGCGCACACCCGAAACCCCGCCGTGGAGCGCAATCCGGCGACGGCGCAGCTCTATATCGTTCCCTCCAGCGTTTCGGACCTTTTCTCCACCCACCCCGCCACGGAAAAGCGCATCGCCGCGCTGATGGCGATGGAGGGCGGTAGCCGGATCGTACGCCACGCCTCGAGCGAGCACCTTGACCCGCCGCGGACTCCTGCGGCCTCCTTGACGAACGCGGGTGGGAGCCGCCCCTCGGTACCCTCCTCGCGCAAGAGCGCGCCCGGGCGCTCCGCACTCGATCCCAACCGCAGGCGCTGACCGCTCCCCTGCCTCAAGCTTCCAGCCCCTGTTGGTCGATTGCCAAACTTTCACGTTGGCAAGTTCGCCCCGCACGCTAGAAATCGAACGTCCATAGCCTCTTGCGCCCTCAGGGGAGCGTGATGTGCGTCTGGACGTTCATGGGGGGCACGTAAGAATGAAACAATTGCGCGTGTGCGGCCTGGCGCTCGCCTTGGCGGGGCTCGCTGCAAGCTGGGCGCCAAGCAGTTATGCGCAGCCCACGCCGGCACTGTCCGCCGCAACGCCCCCTGCCCCCCTTATCCCTGTCAGCGCCTTTGCCGCGCGCAGCCAGGTTTTCTCGGCCACGCTGGCACCTGATGGCGCGCACATCGCCATGAGCGTACGCGTCAAGGATGAAGTCCGCGTCAGCCTTTACGACGCCGCAACGCTTGCCCCCTTACGCTCCTTCGCAGTGGGCAAGGATCAGGATGTCGACTGGCTGCGCTGGGCCGGAAAGGACCGCCTGCTCATCTCGCTCAGCCAGCCCGTTCCCTTCTACGATACCTTCGTGACGATCTCGCGGGTACAGAGCATCCATGTGCGCACCGGTAAGGTCCAGCGCGTGGGCTGGGACTACGACACCTACAACGCGAGCGACGTCATCCATGTCGATCCGGACGGCCGGTTCCTGTTGATGAGCCTCCTCGCCACGGCCTACCACGCGCCCCAGGTCCTGCGCTTCGACCTCACCTCGCCCGAACCCGAAGCGCCAAGCGAGATCATCCAGGGCAATTCGCGCGACATCTGGGAGTGGCGCGTCGACGATGCCGGAGTGGTCCGCCTGGGTTACCAGTGGACGACCAGCAATCGGCGGCGCATGTGGTACCGGGGAGCGCCCGGCGAAGACCTGCATATGGTGGACGACCGCAAGGAGGATGAGCGCGTGGAGAAGCCGCGCTCGGTTCTCTGGATAGATCCCCATTCCGACATGGCCGTGGTGGCCGAGCCCCGGGACGGTTTCCTCATCCTGCGCCGCCATGACCTGCGCACCGGACAATCCGGCGAAGTCGTTGAGGCCATCGCCGGGCATGATCTGGACAGGGCCTTCTTCGATCCGGTCACCGGCGCGCTCTCCTTCGTGCGCTATACCGATGACACCACGCGTACGGTCTGGCTCGATCCGCAGATGGCCACGCTGCAGGCCAATCTGGAAAAGGCGATGCCGGGCAAGGAGGTCCTCATCACCGACCTTGCACGTGACCACTCGCGCATGCTGGTCCACATTGCTTCGGCCGATGATCCCGGCGCCCTCTATGTCTACACGCCCGCGCGCAAGGAGCTGAGCTTCTTTGCCAACGACCGCCCCGAACTCGTCGACCAGCCACTCGCCCGAACCCGCGCCGTCTCCTATCCCGCGCGCGACGGCACGGCGATCCACGCCTACCTGACCCTGCCCAGAGGACGCGCGGAACGCGATCTACCGCTGATCGTCCTGCCCCACGGCGGCCCTTACGGCGTCCACGACCAGTTGCGCTACGACGATGAGGTCCAGTTCCTTGCGAACCGGGGCTACGCGGTGCTGCAACCCAATTACCGGGGCTCGGACGGCTATGGCGAAATGTTCGAAGAGCTGGGCCGGGGCCAGATCGGGCGTGGCATGCAGGACGATCTCGACGACGGGATGGACTGGCTCGTGGCTCAGGGCATCGCCGATCCGGCGCGCGTGTGCCTCGTGGGCAGCAGCTATGGCGGCTACGCGGCGCTCTGGGGCGTCATCCGCAATCCCGAGCGCTACCGCTGCGCGGCCAGCTTTGCCGGGGTCACCGAATGGGCCAGTCAGTTCCGCCACCAGCGCCAGTATTTCTCCTCACGCGGGAAACGGCGCTGGCGCGAACGGCTGGAGGGAAGCGAGGACGGCTTCCGCTTCGAGGACGTATCTCCGGCCAACCAGATCGCCCGGCTGACGCGCCCCATCCTCGTCGCCCATGGCAAGAAGGACGGCCGTGTCCCCTACAGCCAGTTCTACCTGCTCGAGAAGGCCGCCAAACAGGCGAACGTCGCGATGCAGACGCTGATCTTCGAGGACGAGGGCCACGGCTTCTCCGAACCCGAAAACGAGGCCAGGTGGTACGAAACGCTCGGCGCGTTTCTGGCCAGGCACAACCCGGCGGACGAGCCTTCGCAAAGGCTCGCCCGCACGCGTTGAAAGGGCTCAGTCCTCACCCGTGATGCCGTGGCGCTCGAGGAAGTTGAAGATCGTGTTCCAGACATGGACGCTGATCTTGGGACCACCGACCGAATGGGTGTGGCCGGGGTAGAACATCATCTCGAACGGCTTGGCCTCGTTCTGCAGCTTTGCAGCCAGCGCGGTCGAGTTCTCGAAGACGACGTTGTCATCGGCCATGCCGTGGATCAGTAGCAGCGGATCGGCAATCTTTGGCGCATCCTCGATGGCGGCTGACGCGGCATAGGCCTCGGGCACCTGGCGCGGATCGCCCATGTAGCGCTCGGTGTAGTGGGTGTCGTAAAGCTCCCACTTGGTCACCGGCGCACCGGAAATACCGGCGGCGTAGAGCCCCTGATCGGCTTCCAGCATCTTGAGCGTCATGTAGCCGCCATAGGACCAGCCGTAGGTCACGATCTTGTCGGGATCGACGAAATCGAGCGTCTTGAGATACTGCGCACCCGCCTTCTGGTCGGCCACCTCGACGGTGCCCATGGCCTCGCGGATCTGCTTTTCGAATTCCACGCCGCGATGCGCGCTACCCCGGTTGTCGAGGCGGAAGTAGATGAAGCCCTTGTCAACGATCGCCTGCGGACGCGCGCCGAGCCAGGCCTTCGACACGGTCTGGACGTGCGGGCCACCGTAATGCTCGAAGAACACCGGGTAGGTCTTGCCCGGCTTCAGTTCGGGTGTGATCATCATCCAGTGCAGGTCCGAACCGTCCTCGGCCTTCACCGTCCCGAAACTGGGCTCGCGGTGGCTGGCGAGATAGGGCGTGTAGGGATGCTCGGCGTCGAGCTTGTTCTCTTCCACCCAGGCCAGACGCGCGCCGGTGCCGTCCGCGATATAGCTCTGCGTCGGCTGATCGGGCGAGGACCGCGAGATCACGAGCGTCGAGGCGTCCTGGCTGGCACCTGCCGAATTGGCCCATTCCAGCTCGGTCAGGCGCTCGGGCGTGCCGGGATTTTCAAGGTCGATCGCATAGACCTGGGGTGCCAGCACATCATCGCGCGTGCCGGTAAAGATGACGCGGCCCTTGGCCTCGTCCACGCCGACAAGGCTGGAGACCTCCCAGTTCCCGCTGGTGAGCGCGGTCCAGGCCCCGTCCTTGAAGCGGTAGAGATGGCCAAAGCCGCTGCGCTCGGACCACCAGACAAGGCTGCCGTCCTTGAGGAAGCGGTAACTGTCGGACAAGTTGGTCCAGCTGCCCTCAGCTGCGGTCTCGGTAAAGAGCACCTGCGAGGTGCCGGTCGCGGGATCGACCGCCAGCATGTCGAGCCGGTCCTGCGCGCGGTTCTGGCGCTGGACGTAGAGCGTCTTGCCATCGCGCGACCAGTTGACGCGCGCGATGTAGATGTCCGGGTCCGCGCCCAGATCCACCTCGACGCGGCCCGAACCATCGGGCTTCATCACGTAAAGCGAGACGAGCACGTTCGGGGTGCCAGCGGCGGGATAACGCTGCGCGTAGATCTTGGTGCCTTCGGCGCCGATGGCCGCGCGCTGGACCACGCCCACCGGGGCCTCGTCGTAGCGCTCGACCGCGATATGCGCCTCGTCGGGCGCCCACCAATAGCCGGTAAGGCGGGCCATTTCCTCCTGGGCGACGAACTCGGCTTCGCCCCAGTGGACCGTCTCGGACGTTTCCGCAGGGGTTACCGGCTTCTGCGCACGGCCCGTCTTGCCCACCAGGAGGCGCCCGTCGCGGACATAGGACACATAGGTCCCCGACGGGCTCAGCGCGGGGTTGAGTTCATCGCCTTCATCGTCGGTCAGGCGGGTGACCTTGCCATCGAGCCCGGCGAGAAAGAGATCGCCATCGAGCGGCACGAGCAGCGAGGCCGAATCCTCGTTCCAGGCGTAGTCGACAATCCCCTTGAGATCGCCGATGCGCTGGCGTTCGCGCTGCATCTTCTCGGCTTCGCTCAACTCGCGGCCCGTCCCCAGCGACAGCGAATCGACCAACATGCGCCATTCCCCGCCCTTGCGGTCATAGCCCCACAGGTCATAGCGCTCACGATCGTCCGGGCGATTGCGCAGCAGCGTCAGGTAACGGCCATCGGGCGAGATGCGCACCTGGCGCGGGCTCGGACCGTTGAGAGCGGGGCTGGCAAAGACACGCGTGAAATCGAGCGTGGCAGCGGGAGTCGGATCGGGCATGGACGTCTTTCCGGCGGTATCCGCCTTGGCGAAGGACAGGGTCGGCAGGGCAACCGGCAGGGCGGCGACAAGGCCAGCCATCAGCAGATGTCGTGTTCTCATGAAAAGGGGGATAGCAGACTGGCCGGGCGATGCCAGATGCCCGCGCGCCTCAATCCGCAGCGGTCAGCGCGGCCACCAGGTCCTTGACCTTCTTCTGGCGCCATTGCGGGCGCGGGGCGAGCAGCCAGTAGGCCCGCCGACAGGGCTTGGCCTTGGCCTCCAGTTCCTGCGCGCTCCAGTCGGCAAGGCCTTGCGCCAGAAGCGCGGGGACGCGCACGCGGCCCATGCCCGCGTTCGCCGCAGCAACGGCCTGCCCGGCATCGCTGACGATGATCGGGGGCTTGCTCTCTTCGCTGTCCTCGCCCTGCCCGCATGGGTCGGGATCGCCCGGCCAGCCGATCCAGTCGCCCTCACCGATCTCGACCCAGTCCGCCGTGCCCAGTTGTACCCCTTCCAGATCGCCCGGACCTTCGGTCCAGCGGATGGCGAGATCGAGATTGGCCTCGGTGAAGTCGGTCATCTCGCCATCGACAAGCGCGTAGCGCACCTGCGGGTTGGCCTTGCGAAACGCGCCAAGGCGCGGCGCCAGCCAGGCGGCGAAGAATTCGCGCGGAGCGGCGATGGTGTAGACAAGGCTCGACTGGCCCGCCTGCATCGACTGCACCGCGTCCTCGAATTGAAGGAAGCCGCTGCGCAGCGCGGCAAGCCCTGCGCCGGCCTCATCGGTCAGTTCCAAGCCCTTGCTGGTCCGGCGAAAGAGGACGACGCCCAGAACATCCTCGAGCGCGCGGATCTGCTGGCCGACGGCCGCAGGCGTCACCGCCAGTTCGTCCGCCGCGCGGGTGAAGGAGAGGTGTCGGGCCGCCGCGTCGAAAACGCGCAGGGCATTCAAGGGCAGGTGCGAACGCTTCATGGCGCTTTTCTAGGCCCGCGAGCGGCTACGGGCAAGCCGCTCCGCACAGCTTCGACCTTCGTGTAACGTGCGGGAAAATCAGCCTGCCGTCGCGGGTGCGGCGAGCGGGAAGAAGGGGATCTGTGTCTGCAGCTCCGAACCGTCGTCGCGGCGGAAGATGTAGTGGCCTTCCATGCTGCCCTGGGGTGTGGGCAGAGGGCACCCGGACACGTAGTCGTGCGAGGCACCGGGCGCGAGGACCGGCTGTTCGCCGACAACCCCGTCGCCATCGACTACACTGACTTCGCCGTTGCCATCGGTGATGCGCCAGTGGCGGCTCATCAGCTTGATGGTACCTTCCGTGCCGTTCTCGATACGGATGTGGTACACCCAGAACCATTTGCCCGCTTCGATCCGCGATTGCTCAGGAAGGAAGTTCACCGCGACGCGAACCGTCACGCCTTCGGAAATGGCGGCATGCTGAAACAGTTCTTTCATGGGTATAGAGTAGCGACAAAAGCCCGCCGGGACAACCTCGTTGCCCACGTTCCGGTACCTTGTGCACGCTAGTCGAGTTCGGCCGCCCGGCATTCGAGCTGCCAGCAGAAACCGGCGACATCGTAGGTCGTCGTAACGTTTGCACTGAGTTTGACCCGCGGTACGTCCACGATGATGCGCGTGCCAAAGCCCTTGTGCTGCGGCGCCTCTACCGCCGGCCCGCCCCGCTCGCACCAGCGGATGCGGAAGATCGCATCGTCCTCTTCGCCCGTGGGAGCCGGTTCGCGCGCCCAGGAGATGGTCACCCGTCCGCCCGGATCCGAGAGCGCGCCATACTTGAGCGCGTTCGTGCCCATCTCGTGCAACGCCATGGCGAGCGCCTCGGCCGCGCCCGGCGAGAGCATCACGTCTGGCCCCTCGCAGGAAACCTGCGCACGCTGCTCGCCCAGCGAGCGCAGCTGCGCCTCGATCATCTCCATGACCGGAATGTCCGACCAAGCCCGCCGCACCAGCACGTCCTGGTTGGCGGCAAGTCCCCGGATGCGCTGCTCCAGGCGCTCGATGAAATCGGGCCGGCTGGCATCGCTGCGCCGCGCCAGCGACTGGATGATCGCCAGCATGTTCTTGGAACGGTGGTTGACCTCCTGGAGGAGCAGTTCGATGCGCTGCTCGGCATCGCGCATCTCGGTCACATCGGTGTTGGTGCCGAACCAGAAAATGATCGCCCCATCCGCATCGCGGATCGGCTTGGCCCGGGAAAGGAACCAGCGCCATTCGCCCTTCGCCGAACGCAAGGGAAAGGTGTCTTCCCAGTCCGCGCCGGAACGGAAGCAGGCGCTGATCCGCGCGACCACGCCCTCGACGTAGTCCGGGTGATGGACAGACTGCCAGCCCCAGCCCTTCATGTCTTCGAGCGTCGTGCCGGTGTAATCGAACCAGCGCTTGTTGTACCAGAATATCGAGCCCTCGCTGTCCGCGATCCAGGCCAACTGGCTTATGTTGTCAGCAAGGAGCCGAAAGCGCTGTTCGCTCTCGGCAAGCTGACGCTGAGTGGCCTTCTGGCCCGAAATGTCGCGCGCAATCTTGCTGGCCGCGACCACCTTGCCATCACGGTCGAGCAGCGGTGAGACGGTCACCGCGATGTCGACCAGGCTACCATCCTTGCGCAGGCGCACGGTCTCGAAGGTCGGCATGCGCAGACCCTGCCGGATCCGCGCGATGATCGCGTCCTCTTCGTCCTGCCGGTCCTGGGGGATCAGCGTGCGGATGTTGCGCCCGACGATTTCATCATGCGGCCAGCCGAACACCCGCTCGGCGGCCGCGTTCCAGCTGAGAATCGTGCCGTCGAGCGTCTTGCCGACAATGGCGTCGTCGCTCGACTCCACAATGGCGGCGAGAAGCGCCGCCGGGTCGGTTCCGTGGGCGAGCGTGCTCAGAGCCCCGCCCGGTTCAGAGCCTGGTCGATGTCCTCGATCAGATCGTCGATATCTTCGAGCCCGACGTTGAAGCGCAGCATGCCTTCCGAAATGCCCATCGCCTCACGGCCCTCTGGCCCCATGTTGTGGTGGGTGGTCGAGGCAGGATGACACATCAGCGACCGCGCGTCGCCGATGTTGTTCGAGATGTCGACCAGTTCGAGTGCATCGAGCAGCGCATGCGCCTTCTCGCGCCCACCTTCGACCTCGAAGGCGAAGATGGGGCCGCAGGCGTCCATCTGCTTTTGCGCCAGGTCCTTCTGCGGGTGGCTGTCAAGCCAGGGGTGCAGCACGCGCTTGACGCGGCCTTCGATGAACTGGCCCATCTTGAGCGCGTTCTCGCTCTGCCGCTTGGCACGAAGGTCCAGCGTTTCCAGGCCGTGCATCACCACCCAGGCGTTGAAGGGTGAAAGGTTGGGTCCGGTGTTACGCTGGAAGGGCAGCAGCTTGTCGTTGATGAATTCTTCCGAACCACACACTGCGCCAGCTAGAACACGCCCCTGCCCGTCCATCATCTTGGTTGCCGAGTAGGCCACCACGTCGATGCCGTATTCGAGCGGACGCTGCAGCACGGGGGTACAGAAGGCGTTGTCGACGACGGTAGTGATGCCATGCGCCTTGGCGATCTCGGCGATGGCGGCAAGGTCAGCCACGTCCATCGTCGGGTTCGCCGGGGTCTCGAAGAAGAAGACCTTGGTGTTGGGGCGGATCGCCTCTTCCCAGGCCTTGGTGTCGCGCGCGTCGACAACGGTCACGTCGATGCCGAAGCGCGGCAGCAGGCTATCGCCCAGCCAGCGGCACGAACCGAAGGCGGCGCGTGCGGACACCATGTGATCCCCGGCCGAAAGCTGGCACAGGAGCGCCGTGGTCATGGCCGACATGCCCGAAGCCTGGGTACGGCACGCCTCGGCCCCTTCCATGAGCGCGATTCGTTCTTCCAGCATCTGCACGGTGGGGTTCTGCAGACGCGAGTAGGTCATGCCGTCGTCCTCGCCCATGAAGCGGGCGGCGGCGGTGCCGGCGTTGTCGTAGCTGTACCCGGAGGTCAGGAACATCGCCTCGCTGGTCTCGCCCATTTCGGAGCGCCAGGTGCCTCCGCGAATGGCCTTGGTTGCGGGGCGCCAGAGGCGGGTCTTGCTGCGGTCCTGTCCAGTCGTGCGTTTCATGGTGCAACGCTCTAGGAGGCCAGACGAGTCGGCGCAAGCGACTGCAATGCATCATGCATGTGCGCCATGCCCCCGCTTGCGCCCGCCCCGGCCAGCGCCTATCCCGCTCAACCGATGTCGCTCAACTCCCGTCCCGACCGCGATCCCCTGCTGTGGTGCACCGCGATCGCCTTCGCATTCCTGGCGCTGCTGCTCTGGCGCATCACCTTCCCCGTCGAGTTCTACTTCGACGAGATCCATTACGTGCCCGCCGCACGCAAGCTGCTGGAGCTGGTGCCCGCGAACCGCGAACACCCCATGTTCGGCAAGGAAGTGATCGCTGGCTTCATCTGGCTGTTGGGCGACACGCCGCTCGCCTGGCGATTGGGGCCGGTCCTGACAGGCGCGCTGGGCCTCTTCGGTTTCGGGCGGTTCTTGTGGCATGTCTCGCACAGGCGCCGCGCCACGATCCTGGGCATGGTCCTTCTCGCCAGCAACTTCATGTGGTTCGTCCAGAGCCGTATCGCCATGCTCGACATGATCGAGGCGGGACTGTGCATGGTGGGCCTATGGCAATTCGCCGCCGCGCTCAGGGCTTCTGGTACAAGGAGCGCGCGCGGCCACCTGCTCGCCGCCGGACTGGCCATGGGGCTCTCACTCGGCGCCAAATGGTCGAGCGCACCCGCGCTGATGGTGCCGGGACTCGCTTTCCTCGCCCTGCGCCTTGCCGAAGGCGGCCCCTTCTTTAGGGGGCGCAAGGGCGGTGCGGGAACGATCCCGGGGATCTCGCTCCTCGAGGCCGCCTTCTGGCTCGGCCTCTTCCCCTTGTGCGTCTACTGGCTGACCTACCTGCCTGCGATGTTCTACGCCGACCGGCCCATCTGGTTCACCGGCTTCATCGAGCAGCACGAGTACATGATCCGCCTGCAGGACAGCGTGAAGAAGCCCCATCCCTACCGCTCGTACTGGTACATGTGGGCCACCGACTGGCGCGATATCTGGTACCTTTTCAAGGTGATCGATGGATCGCAGCGCGGCATCGTGATGCTTGGCAACCCGCTCTCGATGCTGGCGGGTCTTGGCGCGCTGGTCTGGGGCCTGTGGGCGATCGTGTTCCGGCGCCGCTGGGACGTGGCGCTGCTCCTGGCGCTCTACACGCTGTGCCTCGGCATCTGGGCGATCAACGGCAAGCCCGTGCAGTTCTACTACCACTACCTTCTGCCGGGTGCCTTCCTGATGGGCCTCCTGGCCTTCGCTCTCGAACCGCTGCTGGCCCGGCGTGACCGCTGGCGCTGGTTGGGCGTTGGTATTCCCGCGCTCTCGGCACTGCTGTTCCTGGGCTTCTTCCCGATCCTCTCGGGGCTGCCCTTGCCCACGCGCCAGTTCTACAATGTCTGGATGTGGCTGCCGAGCTGGCGCTGAGGCCGCTGGGGGCTCACGCGGAGCCCCCAGGGTAGCCGGATCAGTACTTGCCCCAGACGAACTTGGATGACAGCGCGAAGTTCCACACAGCGCCCAGGATGATGCCCACCAGAACGGCCACAAAATCGTGGAAGCCGATGGACTTGAGCACAGCCGCCGAGCCCACGTTGGTAAGCAGGCCGAGCGAGCAGGTCAGCGCGAACTGGGCCCAGCCGCGCAGCAGCGCACTGAAACCGCGCAGGCGCTTGTCGGAATAGGTCAGCTCGTTGTTGAGGACGAAGTTGAACGTCATCGCAACAACGGCCGCCAGCGTGTTGGCGGTGTTGAAGACCGCGCTCTCGGACCAGTTGCCGTAGACGAAGCGCTCCCCGAAGACGACATGAAGGAGCACCCAAAGCGCCGCGAACTGGACGATGACGCCCAGAGCGCCGACAGTCCCGAACAGCGCGAAACGCGTCGGGATGATCCGGCCGAGCCACTTGTCGTAGAGGCCTACGAGAAATTCGAACACTACGGTCTGGTCCAGTTTGCTTTCGCCCTCGGCGCGGGCCGCGAAGTTGAGCGGAAATTCCTTGACGCGCAAGGGCGTTTCGGAGGTCGCCAGAATGTCGAGCAGGATCTTGAAGCCCACGCCCGAGAGGCGATGCGCATCCGCGCGCAAGAACGCGGTGGGCAGCATGAAAAAGCCGCTCATCGGGTCACTCAGCTCGACACCTGTCACCTTGTTGGCGATGCGGTTGGCAAGCCCGGAAACCTTTACGCGGTCGGGACGCCCCCAGGCTTCGGTGCTCGCCCCTTCGGCAAAGCGCGAAGCGTAGGCCAGGTCATAATCTCCGCCCTTGAGCGCAGCGAGCATCCCCCGCAGGAGCGCGGGATCGTGCTGGTGATCCGCGTCCATCACCGCGACGTAGGGCGCCGAGGTGGAGCACATGCCTTCGATCGCCGCACTGGCAAGGCCGCGCCGCCCGATGCGCTGGATGCAGCGCACCCGCGGATCGGCCTGCGCGATCATGCGGACCTCGTCGGAGGTGCCGTCCGGGCTGTTGTCATCGACATAGATCACTTCCCAGGCGATCCCCTGAAGCTCGCGGTCGATCCGCTCCACCATCGTCGCGATGTTGCGACGCTCGTTATAGGTGGGCAGGACAATCGCGAGTTCGAGCGGCCGCGTGGCCACGCGCGCATCGGATGGAAGGGACGTGTGCGAGTCGGAATCGTTCATGGAAACGGGACTGAAATCGGAGGAGGACAAGGGAAACCGGCAGCCTTACAGGTGCGCGAGAACCGCGTCACCGATTTCCACGGTGCCGGCGCTGCCACCCAGGTCCCCGCCCTTGACGCCCTCGGCGAGCGCGGCGGCGACCGCGTCCTCGATGCGCACGGCCTCGGCCTCCAGGCCGAACGAGTGGCGCAGCATCATGGCGGCGGACAGGATCGTTGCCATCGGATTGGCCAGGCCCTTGCCCGCGATGTCGGGCGCCGAACCGTGGATCGGCTCGTAAAGGCCGAAGCTGCCCTCCGCGAGGCTCGCCGAAGCCAGCAGCCCGATCGAGCCCACGCACATGCTGGCCTGGTCGGAAAGGATATCGCCGAACAGGTTGCCGGTCACGACCACGTCGAACTGGCCCGGGTTCTTCACCAGCTGCATCGCCGCGTTGTCGACGTACATGTGGGTGAGTTCAACTTCGGGGTAATCCTTGGACACCTCGATCACGACATCGCGCCACAGCTGCGAGGTTTCGAGAACATTGGCCTTGTCGACCGAGCACAGCTTCTTGCCGCGGGTCATCGCCGCCTTGAAGCCAGCGTGCGCAATGCGGCGCACCTCGTCCTCGGCGTAGGACATCATGTCCCAGCCCTGCCGGCGACCGTCCTCAAGCGTGCGCATGCCCTTCTCGCCGAAGTACACGTCGCCGTTGAGCTCACGCACGATCAGCAGGTCGATTTCCTGTGCGACTTCCGGGCGCAGCGAGGTCAGCCCCTCGAGCCCCTTGAACACGCGCGCAGGGCGCAGGTTGGCGAACAGGCCCAGTTCCTTGCGCAGGCCCAGCACGGCCTGCTCGGGACGCAGGTGGCGTTCAAGGTGGTCGAGATCGAAGTCGCCGACCGCGCCGAACAGGATGGCATCGGCCGAACGCGCGATGTCGAGCGTCGCTTCGGGAAGCGGGTGGCCATGCTTGCGGTAGGCCGCGCCGCCGACGTCACCCTCGACCAGTTCGAGGTCCGGCAGGCCCAACTTCTCGATAACGCGCACGGCCTCGCCCGTGACTTCCGGACCGATCCCGTCGCCTGCAAAAACCGCGATGCGCATGCCTGTTTCCCTAGCTGCTGTCTTAGTCAGAAATTCGCCCCAACCGCTCGCGCAGCTGGGTGCGGGCCGCCATAACGTCTTTGCGCCGTTCGGCAAGCGGATAGCGGTCCAGTTCGCGCCCGATCCTGTCGAAAGTCCGCAGAATCGCGTCCCAGTCCGCGTCATCCGGACGCGGCACGGGCACGCCATAGCCCAGTTCGCGCAGCAGCAGGACCTCGTAGGAGAGAAGCGGCAGCGCCCATCCGCGTGCGGAAGGCGCCACGCAGATCGCCTCAAGCAGACCGCCAAGCGCCTGGTGGAGCGCAGGATAGGCCTGCCGCTCGGGCAGGCTCGCGGCGGTGAGCGAGGTCAGCCAGGAAAAGGCTGCGGCCGGTAGCGGCTCGGACAGCCAGGGACCGCGCGAACGCACGAGTTCTACGCGCGCGAAGGGAAGCTGGCCTTCCGAACGCGCACGGATATCGACAGCTACGATGTTTCCGGGAATGAGCACAGGCCGCAAGGTGCGCCCTCGCGCTCCGGCGACATAGGCCGCAACGACGCCTTCCTCGTGCGTCAGAAACCGCACGATGGCCGCGGCCTCGCCGTGTGGACGCACGGCGCAGACAATCGCCTCGGTGCGCAGCTCCATCATGGCACGCACCCACGCGTCACGCGCGAGAGTTCCCGCATGCAGGGACCGGCACCGTCTCGATTCCTTCGGGCGTCACCCCGCGAGGGATCAGCCGTTGCGCAGCTGCTTGGCTTCGATCTCGTCAAGACGGGCCTTGAGGGCTTCGGCTTCCGCGCGGGCGGTCGCGGCCATTTCCTTGACCGCCTCGAATTCCTCGCGGCTCACGAAGTCCATGTCGCCCATGAACTCCTTGGCGCGCTCGCGCATGTTGTCACGCGCTTCGCGGGTCATGCCGGCAAACGTGCCAGCAGCGCTGTTCATCATCTTGACGAAATCGGCGACGAAAGGGTTTTCGCTTTGCATGGAAGCCTAAATGGTACGTCCCGCCCCCCTGCGCAAGAGGGTTCGATGGCGTTGGTGGAGGAGAATCGCGCGCTCGCCGAGAAGTTTACGGCGAAGGCCGGCCCGGCTCAGATCTCGTAGCGGATTTCGGCGCCCGAGGGTGCCTTGCCGTCAAGGTCACGATTGATCTGGAGGAAGGCGTAGTTGAGGTAGGTCGCGAAAAGGATCCAGGCGAGATAGGGCACAAGCAGCAGCGCCGCCTTGACGCGGATGCGCCAGAACAGCGCGATCGTGGCGAGCACGAGGACATCGAGCACGGCGATGACCACCAGCGCGCCGGTGATACGGTGCATCCCGAAGAAGACCGGCGACCAGGCAAGATTCACCAGAAACTGCAGCGCGAAGACGCCGCACGCGAGGCCACGCCCGGACGCTCCGCGCGCGGCCAGGATCAGCGCCAGGGAAAAACCCATCATCGCATAAAGGATGGTCCAGACGATCCCGAAGGCGGCGGGCGGCGGATAGACGGCGGGCTTGGCCAGTGCGGCGAACCAGACGTTCTGCGGCCCACTCTGCGCCAGCGCGCCGGAAAGGAAGCCCAGCAATACGAGCGCGGGAACACAGACCAGCGACCAGCGCAGGAAACTCGCGCGCAACTGACCGGAAGAGGCAAGCAGATTCATACCCGGATCATCTCTCAAAACGGGGAGCCGTCACAGCCGCCCAACCCTAACCGATGGTTCGTATTACGTTACTTGCGGGAATCTGGCGCACAAGGAAAGCCCCGCGCCGTTCAGGCCCCACTCGCGATCTCGCCTTCGACCTCGCGCCCGCGCGCGGCCGACACGAGGAATTCGACGTTGCCCTCCGGCCCCGTGATCGGGCTTTCGACGATCCCCTGGATGGTCCAGCCGCCCTGCTCCAGCCAGGCCCGCACTTCTTCGCAAACCCGCGCATGAAGTACGGGATCGCGCACGACGCCGCCCTTGCCCACCTCGCCGCGCCCAACCTCGAACTGCGGCTTGATAAGCGCGACGAGGCGGCAGTCCGGTCCGGCCAGGTTCAGGGGCACTTCCAGCACCTTGGCAAGGCCAATGAAGCTCGCATCGCAGACCACCCAGTTGCAGTCCTGCGTGATGTGCTCGCCTGTCAGGATGCGGGCACTGGTCTGCTCCAGCACCGTGACGCGCGGGTCCTGGCGCAGCTTCCAGGCGAGCTGGTTGGTGCCCGAATCGACCGCAAAAACGTGGCTCGCTCCCTTGGTAAGGAGCACGTCGGTAAAGCCCCCGGTCGAGGAGCCGACATCGATCGCGACCGCGCCCGCCGGATCAAGGCCGAAGTGCTCTATGGCGTGGGCGAGCTTGATCCCCCCACGCGAAACCCAGGGGTGATCGCGCCCGCGTACTTCCAGCGGTGCCTCGGCCTTGAGCGCCTGGCCGGCCTTGGCGATCTTGGTTTCCCCGGAAAAAACGTGCCCCGCCATGATCAGCGCCTGCGCGCGCGTGCGGCTCTCGGCAAGGCCACGGTCGACGAGCATCTGGTCGACACGCGCCTTGCCTGTGGATTTGCCATGCGGTTTAGCCCCCTTGCCCCGGTTTTCGGGGGCAGAGGACTTTTCGGTGGATGGAGACTGGGACGCGTCGGACATGGGGCACTGCACACTTGAGAAGAGGCGCTCGTCATTCCATACCGGGCGCATGAAGGCAAATCCGCGCGGTCGCGCTCTCCCCGTCCGTCTCGTTTCGGCACCGGCTCTCGCCCTGACCCTGTTTGCGGCTGGCTGCATCCCCGCACCGCCAGCCTCGACGCCCACGCCCACGCCCAGCGCCACGCGTCCCGCGCAGCCGCAGGTTCAAGAGCCGGCGATACCCGCACCGCCGCCCTCGCCCCGGCCGCTGCCCGAGCCTGCAAACTGGCGCGACGCGCCCGTGACGCCGGGCACCTGGAGCTGGGCGCAGAGCGGCCCGCGCTCGGTCGCCGATTTCGGAGGCAGTCTGTTCACCATGCGCTGTGACACGCGCAATGCCACGGTGACCCTTGAACGCCGCGCCCAGGGTGCGGCGGGCCGTGTCACCATGGGCATCACCACAATGCAGGACACGCACACCGTCACGGCCGAGGCCCGCCAGGGCTACTATGTCGCGACCCTGCCCGCGCGCAGCCCGATCCTCGACGACATGGCCTTCACCCGCGGCCGCTTTGCGCTTTCCACGCAAGGCCAACCCACGCTCTACATCCCGAGCTGGACCGAAGTGTCGCGCGTAATCGAGGATTGCCGCTGACAGCACCTGCCAGGCGAGGCTGGCCGTACGCGTGGCACGCCTCGCCGAAACGCCTGTGCGATATGGGCGACGAGAGCACCTTGCAGGAAGGATTCGCGAAGCCGGACACAAACCGGACCATTGCGAAAAACCGGCAGAAACGCGGGCTCTTCAGCTGGGGAAAACTTCAGCGAAGGCATGATAATGCCGCGAAAAAACTTGAATTCAAGTCTTGTGGTGCGCTGCGGAATAAGACACATTTTCTCTCAGGACGACGGAACCTGAGGAAGCCCTCCTCGGAGCTACCGAAGTCCAGTCGCTCTCGGGCGGCGAACCCTATGGCTCAACAGCGCGAAAGGAGGTGATCCGATGTCTCATGGTTCAGCATGGAGGTCGGCAATTTCCGTCGCGAGGCATTATCGCTGATTTCAGATACGCGATAAAGGTACTCGCTGGCGGCACTTCCGGCCGCTGACCATGTGAAAGGCCGTACCGGCGCTCCCGGTGCGGCCTTTCTCATTTCTGGGCTTCAGGCGCACGAAAGCGGCAAGCGCGTGCTCTACACAATCGCACAAGGCCACATGCACGCTGCGCAAGGGCGCCTCAGCGCACATCCGCGCAAGCTCCCGAATTTGCGCGCTTTCAGCAGGGCACTTGCCTCCAACGCACCGCGTGCTACACCTGAAACCATACGTATCAATATTACTTTACGGTTGCGCGCAGCGTAATTTTCATACACCTGCGCCCTCGCAACCCCAAGACAGAGGACTGAGTTTTCATGGCGAGTCCCGCCGAAGCCGCGCTGACGTTTTCCCTTGAGCCCAACCCCGCCCCTGCCAGCGACGCGACGCGCGCGGCGGTATTGGCCAATCCGGGCTTCGGCACGCACTTCACCGACCACATGGTCACGATCGACTGGACCGAAGGCACCGGCTGGCACGACGCCAAGGTTTCCGCCTACGCGCCCATCCCGCTCGATCCGGCCGCTGCGGTGCTGCACTACGCCCAGGAAATTTTCGAAGGGCTCAAGGCCTACAAGCAGGCCGACGGTTCGATCTCGCTGTTCCGTCCCGACGCCAACGCAGAGCGCTTCAACCAGTCGGCGACGCGCCTTGCCATGCCGACGCTGCCTGAGAGCCTCTTCATCGAGGCGATCGAGAAGCTGGTCGAACTCGACAAGGCCTGGATCCCGGACGCCGAGGGTGCCTCGCTCTACCTGCGCCCCTTCATGATCGCGACCGAGGCCTTCCTGGGCGTGCGCCCGGCCAAGACCTACAAGTTCATCCTCATCGCCAGCCCCGCGGGCAACTACTTCAAGTCGGGCGCCCCGGCCGTCTCGATCTGGGTCTCGGATTACACCCGCGCGGCGCCCGGCGGCACGGGCGCGGCCAAGTGCGGCGGCAACTACGCCGCCAGCCTCGTCCCCCAGGGCGAAGCCCTTGCACGCGGCCACGACCAGGTCGTCTTCCTCGACGCTGCCGAGCACAAGTGGATCGAGGAACTGGGCGGCATGAACCTGTTCTACGTCTTCGATGACGGCACGATCCTCACCCCCGCGCTGACCGGCACGATCCTGCCCGGCATCACCCGCCGCAGCCTCATCGCGCTCCTGCGCGAAGAGGGCCTGACCGTGAACGAGGGCCGCTACAGCCTCGACCAGTGGCGCGAAGATGCGACCAGCGGCAAGCTCGTCGAAACCTTTGCCTGCGGCACGGCGGCTGTCGTCACCGCGGTCGGCAAGGTCGCGGGCAATGACGGCGAATTCACCATCGGTTCGGGCGGCCCCGGCCAGCTGACCGAGAAGGTCAAGGCCCGCCTCGTCGCGATCCAGCGCGGCCAGGCTGAGGACACCCACGGCTGGGTCCGCAAGATCGCCTGATCGCGCCAGCTCCTGACCCGAACGAAGAACCCGGCCGGCCCTGCGCCCGCCGGGTTTTTTCGTGCATAGCGTCCAGCGCCCTCTTGCCCCGCCGCACGCACATGCCATCTCGGGAACGAAAATTCCTCCTGAAGACGAGAGCGCCATGACCGACACCGCCCCCTATCCTATCGGCACCCCCGGCACGCCCTGGGGCGCGCGTGAGGTCGAGGCCTGGCGGGCCACGCAGGCCGCCCAGCGCCGCTATGGACAGGACGTGGAGCCGCGCATCCAGGCTCTTGCCGACCGCTTCACGCTTCAGGAGTACGGCACGCTCGACTACGCGGGCGAGCGCTTCACGCTCTACGCGCTCTCGAATGGCCCGATCGACGCCAGCTTGCCCACCGCTCTCGTCACGGGCGGCGTCCACGGCTACGAGACCAGCGGCGTCATGGGCGCGCTCGAATTCCTCGAAACGCGCGCCGCAGACTATGCGGGCCGGGTCAACCTGATCGTCGCGCCTTGCGTCAGCCCCTGGGCCTATGAGCGCATCAACCGCTGGAATTACGACGCCATCGACCCCAACCGCAATTTCACCGCCGACAGCCCGGCGGGCGAATGCCGGGCACTCGTCGCCCTTGTCGCCGCGCAGGAGGGGCCCTTCCTCCTCCACATCGACCTTCACGAGACCACCGACAGCGACGAGGAGGAGTTCCGCCCCGCGCTCGCCGCGCGCGATGGCAAGGACTACGATCCCGACACCATCCCCGATGGCTTCTACCTCGTCGACGATGCCGACAACCGCCAGCCCGCCTTCTGCCAGGCGATTATCGAAGCGGTCGAAAAGGTGACCCACATCGCGCCCGCCGATCCGCAGGGCAACATCATCGGCTCACCCGTCGTACAGAAGGGCGTGATCGAATACCCGCAAGGCAAGTACGGGATGTGCGCGGCCATCACGGGTGCGCGCTTCACGACTACCACCGAAGTCTATCCCGACAGCCCGAGCGCAACGCCCGAGGAATGCAACGCCGCACAGGTCGCCGCCGTGTGCGCTGCGCTCGACTACGCGCTCGGCGCCTGACAGGGCGCGCTTACAGGCCCGCCGCCGCCATTTCCCGGCGCGCAGCGGCAAGCTGCGCCTGAAAGACAGGATTGGACTGGACGCGGGCGAACGTCGCAGCGGCCACCACGCGTCCCCCGACCGTGTCGCTCATCCAGTGAACGCGGCAGATCACGCGGCTGAAGCCGAAGTCGTAGCCGCGCTGGAGCACGGCGTCGGCGCGGCTTGGCACCAGTTCGGCCAGCACCAGCGCCATCATCCAGCCCGCCGTCGTGTGACCGGAGGGATAGGACCCGTCGTGGCGCAGGGCCTCCTCCTCCTCGGGCGTGCACGATCCGCCCCCCTTCTCGGCAAAGGGGCGCACGCGCTGGTAGTGGTTCTTCGCCTTGTAGCTGGCGAGCCCCGCGTCGGCCATCGCCCGGCGCAGAAGCATCTGGGTATGGGGTTTGGTCCCGTCGGACAGCGAGGTGCCGACAAGCGGCTCGAAGGAGCTCACGATGGCCGGCCAGTTGAGATCGGCATCGGAGGTCGCCAGCGCAAAGCGTTCGGACGATGCCCCCTTGGCCGCTTCCCAGGCAGCCTCGTCGGCAGCCTTGGCCGCGCTCCCCGCCGCTGGCGGCGGAGGCAGGAGGGCCAGGCTGTCGGGCAGCTGGGACAACTCCAGATAGCCCTTGGGAAGCGGGATCTCGGGCGAGATCACACCGACCTCCGCCACCGTAACCGGGGGCAGCGCGGCGTAACCCGTTTCGCTTGGCGCCGTGGTCGTGCATCCCGCCAGCACAAGCAGGCATCCACCTGTGAAAATTCCCAGCGTGCGCGTGCTCTGCATATGCTCCATCCCTTCGCAGCGTGTTGATCGCATGGCCCATTCTATCGACGCGCAACTGTGTCCGGCATCGGGGTTAACCCTCGGACGTGAAAGCACGAAGACGCCGGGATGGGGCACCTGCCGCTCCCCGAACATTGGCACCTGCGCCTCTTGTTGCGCCCCTCGTCGGCACCTACCTAGCGCGTTCTTCCTCTCCCGGCGCCTGCAACAAGGAGCTCAGCGCACATGGCCGACACCACCTACACGCCCCCCAAGGTCTGGACCCACGACGCCGAGAACGGGGGCACCTGGGCCAGCATCAATCGCCCCACCGCCGGTGCGCGTGAACAGAAGGAACTGCCCCGCGGCGAGCATCCCTTCCAGCTCTATTCGCTGGGCACGCCCAACGGCCAGAAGGTCACCATCCTATTCGAGGAACTGCTGGCGGCCGGCGTCAGCGAGGCCGAGTACGACGCCTGGCTCGTCAACATCGGCGAAGGCACGCAGTTCACCTCGGGCTTTGTCGAGATCAACCCCAACTCCAAGATCCCCGCTCTCCTCGATTGCTCGGGCGAGACGCCGGTGCGGGTCTTCGAATCGGGTGCGATCCTGTTCCACCTCGCCGAGAAGTTCGGGATGTTCCTGCCCAAGGACGGCGCAGCCCGCACCGAATGCATGTCCTGGCTGATGTGGCAGATGTCGACCGCCCCCATCATTGGCGGCGGCTTTGGGCACTTCTACGCCTACGCGCCTGAAAAGTTCGAGTACGCGATCAACCGCTTCGCGATGGAAACCAAGCGCATCATGGATGTCGCCGACAAGCGCCTCGCCGAGACGCGCTACCTGGCGGGCGATGACTACACCATCGCCGACATCGCGGCCTACGGCTGGCTCGGCGGTTTCGTGCGCGGCGAATCCTACACCGACGCGGCAACCTTCCTCAGTGTTCACGAATACACCAACCTCATGCGCTGGGGCGAGGAACTGGGCGAGCGCACTGGCGTGAAGCGCGGCCTCGTCGTCAACCGCGATGCACCGGGCAAGATCAAGGAGCGCCACAGCGCGGCCGATATCGACGCGGTCCTGGGCGCCTGACCGGTTTTCCCCGGCGCGGGGAAGGTCCGATGCGAAAAGGGCCTTTTCAGCGCCGGGATAAGCCGCTAAGCGCGCAGTCCCATCGCGGCGCACGCAGCGTGCCACGCGATCCTGCTGGGGCGTAGCCAAGCGGTAAGGCAGCGGTTTTTGGTACCGCCATGCGCAGGTTCGAATCCTGCCGCCCCAGCCATCATTCTTTTCCGGGAACGCAACTCCGACGAAGTCGGCGCATGTAACCGCGCGTTGCCGCACGAACGGGCCGCGGTGAAGCGGCCCGGCGGAGCAACGCGAAGCGGGGCCGGACGCCTTCCGGACGCCCGCCCCTTACTTCACTTCTTCAATTGGCCCGTCGACTCAGGCTGGCACCACTTTCTGACGGATGGTGCCGAACGGCGCCCAGCCGTCGCGCGTGCGCGCTTCCATGAAGACTTCTTCCCCGAACTGAAGGAACGGGCTTGAGGCCGCGCCGCTGGCGATCATTTCGATCGCGCGCACCTCGGAGATGCAGCTCGATCCGACCTGTTCGTAGTCAGGGCTGGAGACCGTTCCCGATCCGATGATCGTGCCCGCGACCAGATCGCGCGTACGGGCCGCATGCGCCACGAGCTCGGGGAAGCCCACGTCCATCGCTGCGCCATTGGCATGGCCGAACGGCTGTCCACTGCGTTCGACGACGAGATCGAGCGCAACCCGACCGGTGTCGGTCCATTGCGCCCCCAGCGCATCCGGGCTGACCGCGAAGGGCGCCATCGAGCAGGCGGGCTTGGCCTGGACCCAGCCGAAGCCGGTCTTCATCTCGGCAGGGGCAATCGCGCGCAGCGACCAGTCGTTGATCTGCACCACCAGCTTGATGTGCCCGGCTGCCTCTTCGGGCGTGACGCCCATCGGCACGGCGTCGAGGATGACGCCGAACTCGCCCTCGAAATCGATGCCATCCGCCTCATCGAGGAAGGGAATGTCGGCGCTGCCCGCATAGAAGCGGTCGGACATGCCCTGGTACATGAGCGGGCGCTCGCTTTCGACCGGCGGCAGCCCGAACGCAATCTGCATGAGATGGCCGTGGGTCCCGAAGGCCGAGCCGTCGAGCCACTGCCAGGTGCGTGGCAGCGGCGCGAGGAGCCGTGCGGGATCGAGGGCTTCCCCCTCCCCTGCTTCGACCCGCTCGGCGAGCGCAGCAAGCTGCGGCTCCAGAACGTCCCAGTTCTCGATCGCGTTGAGGAGGTTGGAAACCGGCGCCTTCAGGCACCGCGTCCCATCGCGCGAGGCCAGGACCAGAGATCCGTCCGGCGTGCCGTCGGCAAGAGTGGCAAGTCGCATGGTGTCAGTCCTCGTCCTCGATGATGGCGACCGCGCGGGTCCAGCCCGCCGATGCGCCCTTGATCTTGTGGGGGAAGCACGAGACGGTGAAGCCATGGGGCGGCAGCGCCTCGAGGTTGTGCATCTTTTCCAGGTGGCAGTAGCCGATGTCACGCCCGGCCTTGTGGCCTTCCCAGATCAGCGAGGTGTCACCCGTCTCCTTCACCTTCTCGGCGGTGTGGTTGAAGGGCGCATCCCAGGACCAGGCGTCGGTGCCGGTGACGCGTACGCCGCGCTCGGTGAGGTACATGGTCGCCTCGTAGCCCATGCCGCAGCCCTTGCTGAGGAAGTCGGGCTGCCCCAGCGCCGCGCCCGCAGCCGTGTTGACCAGCACGATGTCGAGCGGCTTCAGCTCGTGCCCGATCCGGGCCAGTTCGTCCTCCACGTCCTTCGCCGTGACCACGTAGCCATCGGGAAAGTGACGGAAGTCGAGCTTGACGCCGGACTGGAAGCACCATTCGAGCGGCACCTCATCAATCGTCATCGAGCGGCGCGGTTCGCCTTCGCGGGCATCCATCGTCGGGTGGAAATGATAGGGCGCATCGAGGTGCGTGCCGTTGTGCGTGGTAAGCTTGATCCACTCCGACGCAGCAAAACCGGCCCCATCGGGCGTATCTTCGGCCGTCACGCCGGGGAAGAAGACATCCAGCTCGGACGCGGTGTCCATGTGGTCCTGGTAGGTGATCTCGGGGCGCATGAAGGGCGGATCGGAGACCACGTCGTTGCACAAGGTGATCGAGAGGTCGATGAAGCGTCGGGTCATGGCGGCAGTCCTGTTCGGAAAGGAATGAGGGGAAGCGACGACTAGCGCAGCGGCGTGGCCAGAGCCGCGCGCAGCGCGAAGGGAGTTACGAGAACGGCCAGCAGCGCGCCGAGCAGGACCTTCCCGCACAGCGCCAGGCTCCAGTTTAGGGCGCCCGGCGCGCCCGCGAGGAAGCCCGCCAGCGCCAGGATCGCCATCGCGCCCAGCGCCGTCAGCAGCGCCAACACCAGCGCGCGCAGGAGAAGGTTCGCAGGCAGCCGCGCAGCAAGTGCGCCATCGCGCAGGGCGTCGGGCGCAAGCGCGCCGCGTCGCAGCCGCCGCATGGTCAGAAAGCCAGGTACAAGTGTGCTCATCAGCGCGATCATGAAGCCCTGGGGCAGCCCATCAAGGACCAAGCCGCCTGGTCCCCAGACCGGCACCGGCCCGCGCAGCCCGAATACCAGCACGAAGGCCAAAGCGGACAGGGCCGCATTGATCGCGACGCTGATCGCGGTCTCGGTGCGGATATAGCGCGTGGCAGGCGACATGGGACAGGCTCCCTGTGACAAATGGCTGGCGAGCACGCCCGGGCGGAGGAGAGAGCGGGCCCGGGCGCACCGCCGTCACACCGGGCCGCTCTTGCCTGAGGCCCGGTGCGCGCGAACGGATCAGGCGGTGTGCCCGCCCAGAGTCTCGGCGAACCAGTCGGCGATGACATCGCGGCCATAGGCCATGTTATCCGCGCCCACATGCTCGACCCCGCCCTCGCGCGCGGTGAAGATCACCTTCTCGCGGCGCGGCGAATTGACCAGCTGGTCGTAGAGGTCATCGGCATAAGCCGGGCTGATCTGACGATCGTTGGCGCCGTGGGTGACGAGGAAAGGCACCTTGATGCGGTCCATATGGCCATTGAGGTTCATGTCCTTCGATTTCTCGAGGAAGTCCTCTTGGCCCTCGGCCCCGAAGGCCCAGTGCACATGCGCCCAGTAGTGCGGCACGGGGTTCTCACCCTCGCGCGCCATGCGCTTGTCCTGCACTTCGCGCCAGTTGTGGTTCGCGCCCCAGACCGCACCGCTGGCAAAGCGCGGCTCATAGGCCACCGCGCGCGGCGCAAAGTGGCCGCCCAGCGAAATGCCCGTCATGCCGAGCGCCTTGGGATCAACATCGCTCTGCTGTTCCAGCCAGTCGACCGCCTTGCTGGCCCAGCTTTCCGAGTGCGGATCGACCGGAAGGCCCTGGAGGCGCAGCGCCTCGCCCGAGCCGGGCTGGTCGACGCACAGGGTCGAAATGCCCCGGCGCGCCAGCGCCTCGGGCAAGCGGCTCCAGTAGAGCAGTTCCTTGTTGCTATCGAGACCGTTGCAATAGACCACGCACGGCGCGGGCGTGGTCTCGCTGCCGGGCGCGCGGGTGAAGAGCGCGGGCATCGTGCCGGTCTCCAGCGGAATTTCCAGCCGCTCGCGGTTGATCCGGCCCAGCTTGGCCGAACGCTCGAAGGCTTCGCGCGCCTTGGCGAAGGTTTCCTTGCGCCCGGGCGTGCCATGGCCCTGCATGCGTTCGGCGATGAAGAGGTAGAGCGAAGCGCGCTCCAGCTTGTTCGAGGCGGAGAAACCGCGCCCCTTGGCCTCGTCCTCGGCGGCAAGGTCTAGAAGCTTGTCACCCATCTCGGCCCAGGCCTTCATGAACTGCGGGGTACCGGCATCCGCGCCGCTGTTTGCCGCGTCGCGGATTGGCTTGCACATATCGATGACCTCACCGATCTGCGCGCCCGATTCCATCGCGATCGAAACCGACAGGTTCCAGATATAGTTGGGGAAATATTCAAAGAGAGCCACGGTTGATCACACCTCTGCTGGCTGGAAGAGTTTGGCGTCGGGGGCGGGGTGCGGCATGGTCTGCGGACCGCCGACCCCCGTGCCCCACTGGTCCATGACGCCCGGCTCGGGCTTGTGGACCACGTATTCATGCGTCTCGAAGTCCACCTCGTCCAGTTCGGAGGTGTATTCCGTGACGAAGCCGCCCGGAGTTACGAAGTAGCTGAACGTGTTGTTGCCTGCCGTGTGCCGGCCCGGCCCCCACTTGATGTCGGTGCCGCGCTTCTTGAGACGGCCGGCGCCCCGGAACATGTCGTCGATGGTCAGCATGTCGTAGGCGACATGGTTGAGGCACGGCGGTCCGGGCAGGATCGCGACCCGGTGGTGTGCCTCGTTGCAGCGCAGGAAGCACATGAAATCGCCCAGCCAGTCGCTGATCTTGAAGCCCAGCACGTCGCAGAAGAACTTCACCATCGCCTGGTGGTCGGGCGAATGCATGACGATGTGGCTGATCTTGACCGGCATGCCTTCCCAGCGCTCCATCGCGCGCTTGTCGAGCCGCGCGACCTCGGCGGAGACCTCGAAGGGCAGGCCGTCGGGCGAGAAGAAACGGAAACCATAGCCCCCGCCCGGTGCGTCGAGCTCGCGCGGCGCGAAGATCACCTTGCAACCGGCTGCCTCGACCCGGGCGAAGAGGTCATCCACGTCAGCCCGCGTATCGGCGGCCAAGGCGATCACCTCGATGTGGTTCTCTTCGGCCTTGTGGAGACGCACCACGTGGTGTTCGTCATGACCATGGGTCTTGAACCAGGCCATGTCCGCTGTCGCGTCCACTTCGACCAGGCCCCAGTCGTCCTTGTAGAAGGCGCGCTCGGCATCGAAGTTCTCGACGCCATAGCCGACATAGCGGATTTCGGTCACTCGGCTCATTGAAGGGTCCTCATTCGAAAGGGAAAATTGGCTCAGATCGGTTCGGCGACGACGGCAAACATCTCGGCCGTGGCTTTCTGGTTGTCGACGGGCGGGCCCTTGCCGATCTGCCCGTTGCAGATCGCAAGCGAACTCTCGACGATGTAGCGGCAGCGTTCGAAACGCCGGGTTCGGTAAGCCTCGAACGCCTCCTCGGGCGTATCCGCGCGGCCCACTTCCTCGGCCAGCACGAGCGCATCCTCGATGGCCATCCCGGCGCCCTGCCCCAGATGCGGCGTGGTCGCGTGGACGGCATCGCCCAGCAGCACGACCTTGCCCTTCGACCAGGGGCCGTAAAGGAAATGGCCTTCGAGCGGGCGGTAGACGACGCCCTCGTCATCGGTGATCTGCTCGGCCAGCGCGCGGATCTGCGGCGCTGTCCCCTCCAGCTTGGCGCGCATCGCGGCGGCCAGTCCTTCGCGGGGATAGCGGGGATTGTCGGGCTCGTGCGTGGTCACGAACATGTACATGAGATCCGCGCTCATGGGCACGAGACCGATGCCGGTGCGTCCATTGTAGACCTGAAGAGCGTCCATGTCGGCCGGGCGCGGCAGGTTGTAGCGCCAGACCGACTGCCCGGTGAAGACCGGCTTCTCGGCCTCGGGCAGGATCATCTGGCGGGTCTGCGAATAGACCCCGTCACAGCCCACGACAAAGTCGTAGCGGGCCTCGCTGCCGTCCGCGAACGTCACGGTGACGCCCTCGGGCGTATCGGCGATGGCCTGCGCCGTCACCCCCAGACGGATCGTCGCGCCCAGCTCCTGCGCGGTATCGCCGAGCACCTTCTGCAGCGCCTGGCGACCGATGCCGACATTGGCGGGCTTGCCCTCGACCAGTGCAGGCGTAGGCACGCGGGCAACCTTGGTGCCATCGGGAATGAAGATCTCGACCGCATCGAACCCGCTGGCCGCGTCAAGGAAGGCGTCGAGCACGCCCAGCTGGTCCATCGCGCGCACCACGTTCGACTGCTGGATGATGCCCACGCCATAGACCGACCAGCTCGGGTCCTTTTCGATCACGGTAACGCTATGGCCCGCGCGGGTCAGCGAAATCGCGGCAGACAAGCCGCCGATCCCGCCGCCAACGACCAGGATATCGCACTGTTTCATGGTTTCACTCTCCGCTTGGCGCCTTCTGGGTCCGCTCCTTTCCAAGAGCGGACCGGGCACCGATTTTCCTATGGCGTTCTCTGCGCGTCTCTCTGGATCAATAGTCGAACTGAAGCTGGACCCCGATCTGGCGCACCGCGTTCAGGCCGTAGCGCTGGGTGAAGGCGAGGCGTCCGGCATTGGCCTCCCCGGCATCGGTGATGATGCTGGAGGGGATGTGCTCGTTGGTGCAGTTGTTGCAGAACAGGCTGGCGCGCAGACGGTCGTTGACGTTGACACCTGCGCTGAACCCGAAGGTGTCCGCCGAGCCATAATCCGCGCCCGGCGCCCCGTTGATGAGATAGTTCACGCTCGAGCGATGGTACCAGTTACCCTGGATGAAGGGCACGACCGGACCTGAGACCGGAAGTTCGTACATGGCCTGGACGGTGCTCGTGAACTTGGGCGAGAGCGGGAGGGTCTGGCCGCCTGCGTTGAACGTGCCGTCCGGGCCGCAATTGCTCTGGCCAATGTAGCATTCCGCGCCGGGAAAATCGTCGTAAGTCGCATCGAGGAAGGTCGCGCTCGCATCGATCGAGAGCCCCGGCACCGGACGGGCACCCAGCGTCACTTCCACGCCGCGCGACTTCACCTTGGCCGCGTTCTGGACGACGAAAGTGCGCAGGGCCGTGTCGAAGGACTGGACCTGGAAGTTGTCGAACTTGGTATGGAAGGCCGAGACGTTGAGCGTCAGGCGGTGATCGAACCAGCTCGTCTTGATGCCGATCTCGAAGGCATCCGAGGTCTCCGGGTCAATCGGCACGACGCGGGCGATGCCGTCATCGCCGGTGATCGCGGTCGTGTTGAAGCCCGGCCCCTTGTAGCCACGGCCGTAGAAGCCATAGAACATGATGTCCTCGGTCGGCTCATACTGGCCGCCCAGCTTCCAGCTGAAGTTGGTGTTCTTGTAGCTGTCCTCGAAGGTGCCGGGATCAACCCCCAGGTTGACGAAGGTGCGCACCTGGCCCTGCTCGACATCGAGATCGACCTGATCGCGGGTGACGCGGCCACCGCCAAAGACGGTAAGGCCATCGGCCAGTTCATAGGTCAGCTGGCCGAACGCGGCATAGCTCGTGGTGTCGAGCGTCGCATCGTAGGAACGGCCCAGGAAGAAGTCGTTGGAGACGCTGCAGTTGGGCGGACCGCCCGGCGTCACCGTCGCCCCCACGCAGAACGGGAAGCCCGAGAGCACGAAGTCGGGCATCGACTGGTTGCCCGCCAGAAGGTTGGTCGCGTTGAGCTTGGAGGACAGGAAAAACAGGCCCGCCTGCCCGGTGAGGCGGCTTGTGTCGGGCAGGATCAGGCGCAGCTCGTTGGTGAACTGGTCGTAATTGGTGGTGCTGTAATTGGTATCGACGTCCGCGACCGGCAGCGCGTCCACGTCCAGGTTCTGGTCCGTGTTGGAATAGCGCCAGGCAAAGATGTTCGAGATCTGGAAGCCGGAATCGAACTCGTAGCTGACCGCCGCCTGCGCGCCGCCCGTCTTCAGATCCTGGTAGAAGCCACCATTGGTGAGCTCAAGGAACATGTCCGGACCGATCTCGCTGCCGGCATCGGCCACGATGCCGTTGACGGGACTATCGGCTTCGACCTGACGGTAGGTCTGGTTGAACCGGCTGAGACCCGACTTGATCCGGTTGTAGTCACCGATGAGGTAGACACTCAGCCCCGACATGTCCTCGTAGAGGTACTTGGCCTTGAACTGCATGTTGCGGTCCGCATCGTAGTTGCGGCGCGGCACATTGACGTAGGGGATGTCGCCCGTGTCGACACCCACGATGCGGGTCAACGGCGATTCCTGGTAGCCATAGAGCGCGTTGAGGCGCAGCGCCGAGTTCTCGGACACCGGAATGTTCAGCACCTGCTTGGCGATGATCGCAGGCGCGTTGCGATCGGCCTGCGGGGTCGCGCGGTTGCTCGCCTGGATCTCGGTGCTGCCGCTGAATTCACCGATGACGGGGCGCGCGGTGACGATGTTGATGAGACCGGCCGACGCGTTCTTGCCAAAGAGCAGCCCCTGCGGGCCGTTGAGCACTTCGACGCGCTCCACGTCCATCAGCATCGGCGCGCCCAGGTCCGGGCGGCCCAGGTTCACCTCATCCATCGCCAGCGCCACGCTGGTGTCGATGGTGTTCGAGAACGAGAGCGTCCCCACGCCGCGCACCGAGAAATTGTTGTCGGCATCGACCTGGAGGCTGGGCGCCGCGGCCGAGAGGCTGGCGAGGTTGTTGATCTGGCGCGTTTCCAGCGCATCGCTCGTCACGGCCGAGAGGCTGAGCGGAACGTCCTGCAGACTTTCGCTGCGGCGCTGGGCCGAGACGATGATCTCGTTGAAGGCCGGCTCGGACGTCCGCGTGGCATTCTCCTGCCCGCCGGTCTGGGCGTGTGCCTGTCCGGCAAGACCACCGAGAATCGTCGCGGAAAGCAGGACGGCGGAAAGGTTCCTTCGCATCATCATCTCCCTGTGTGCCCTTCGTGCGGGGCTCGTGAGGGATTGGTAGGGCGATCCGACGCCAAATAAAAACTGATTGTTTGAGTTGATTTGAATTTGGAAACCAAATTGGTATGAACAATTTTGAAATCGGCGACCTCACATAAAGGAGGTGCCAGGGAGAGGAGATACTTTCATGCGTTTCAAAGGGATGGACCTCAATCTCTTCGTTGCGTTCGAGGCCCTGATGGAAACGCGCAGCACCGCGCGCGCCGGTGAGAAGATCGGCCTCAGCCAGCCCGCGACGAGCGCCGCGCTTGCCCGGCTGCGCGATTTCTTCGGAGATGATCTGCTGGTGGTGCGGGGGCGCCGGATGTACCCGACTCCGCTTGCCGAGACTCTCCTGCCACGCGTGCGCGAATGCTTGCGCAGCGCCGAAGGCGCACTGGCGACCTCCAGCAGCTTCGACCCGGCCCGCGCGCGGCGCACCTTCCGCGTCGTGACGTCCGACTACGTGATGGCCGCCGTGCTCGCGCCCCTGCTGCGCGACCTGGCGCACGAGGCTCCGGGCATTGCCCTCCAGCTGCTCCTGCCAAGCCAGGCGGCGGCCGAAAGCCTGCGCCGGGGCGAGGCCGACATCGTCATCGCGCCCAGCGAATACGCCATTCCCGGCGTCCCCTCGCAGCTGCTTTACGAAGAGCATTACGTTCTCGTCGGAGCGACCGACCATCCCATCTTCGCAGGAGCCTTCAGCCTCGAGGAGATGCTGCACTACGGCTTTGTCGCGGTCTCGGTCGGCAATGAGCGCACCGCAACCGTGGGGGACCACCAGCTCGACACGATCGGACATACCCGGCGGATCGAAGTCACCGCCCCGTCGTTCACCGCCGTGCCCTGGCTGCTGGCGGGCACGCGGAGACTGACGCTCATGCACAGCCGCTTCGCGCGGGTCGTGTGCGAGCAGTTCGACCTTGCCAGCGTCTCTCTCCCCGTCGATCTACCGCCGCTGCGCCAGATCGTCCATTTCCACGAGACCCGCGCGCACGACGATGGTGTCGCCTGGCTGATCGCACGAATCCGGGACCAGGCGGGCCCGAACATCGTCGCTGCGGCGAACTAGCGGGAGACGGAACGCCCCGGCGGCTTGAAAGGCTGGAAGAGCAGAAAAGGAAGGTCCGAGGGCCATCGCCCTCGGCCTCCCAAAACTGGCCCCTCTCCTTCCGCTTGGCGAACTGGCCAGAGCTGGTGAAGGGGCCAAGCGGCAATACATGCGTCGACTTGGGCTCAGCCCCCATTCGCGGCGACGCGGGGCGCCTTGCCTCCCGGCGTGCGCAGGAGGCTCCACAGGACGATTGCCGCCAGCACGTCGAGCGCGCCGAGCATCACGAACAGCGGGTTGTAACCGAATTCATCCGCGCTCTGGCCGATGATGAAGGTGAAAGCCATGCCGCCAATCCAGGCGATCGAGCCCGCCATGCCGCTCGCAGTGCCGACCGCACGGGTGTCAAAAACATCGGCGCACAGCGTGATGAGCGCCCCGTTCAGCATCTGGTGCGCAAAGCCGCCTACGCAGAACAGCGCGATGGCAAGGCCGGGCGAGGTAGCGAGGCCGATGCACGCCGGGCCCAGCATGCACAGCGCGCCCACCGTCATCGTCACCTTGCGCGAGGTTACCATGGCCGCGCCCCGGCGCATGAGGACATTGGGCAGGATCCCGGCGGCAAGCGAGCCGAAATCGGCGGCCAGGAACGGCATCCAGGCCCACAGTGCAACATCGCGCAGGTCCAGCTTCCACACCGTCACGAGATAGAGCGGGATGAAGAAGCTGAAAGTCTGCCAGGCCGGTTCGGCGAGGAAGCGGGGTATGGCAATGCCCCAGAAGCCACGGCTCCGCAGCACCTCCATGCGCCGGGCCGGGCGCACTTCGCTGGCGTTGGCCCGGCGATCCTCCTCCAGCGCGGCAAGATCCTCGGCCGGCAGGCGGGGGTGCTGTTCGGGCGTCCGGTAGCCGAACCACCAGATCAGGGCCCAAAGCACGCTCATGCCGCCCGTCACCAGGAAGGCCGACTGCCAGCCCCACCACAGGATGCAGAAGGCCACCAGCGGCGGCGCCAGCATCGAGCCCACACTGGTGCCCATCTGGAAGCAGCTTGTCGCCAGCGAGCGCTCACGCGCGGGAAACCACTCGGACGTCACCTTGGCCCCAGCGGGAATGGCGGCGGCCTCGGTCGCGCCAAGCGCGGCGCGAAAAGCCGCGAGGCTCGGCCAACCGCTGGCAAAGGCATGGCCCATGTTGGACAGCGCCCAGCCCATCGCGAAGATGAAGAAGCCAAGGCGCGTGCCCAGGATGTCTAGCACCGTCCCCGCGACCGTCTGCATCACCGTGTAGCTGGCCTGGAAAGCCAGGATGACCCAGCTGTAATCCTCGGTCGACATCCCGAACTCATCCTTGAGCGTGGGCGCGGCGACCGAGAGCGTCGAGCGCGCGAGGTAATTCATGATCGTGCCCAGCGTCACGAGGCTGATCATCCACCAGCGCAGCTTGATCCTGGAAAGGCCCATTCGCGTATTCATCCTCTTCCCTGTGCGGTGGCGGGCTTATCGTGCCCGTTCGACCTCGATGGTGGAGACCAGTGCCTCGGGTGTCGTGGTGCCCGCAGAGGGCGCAAAGGCAAGGTCGAGCCCTTCTCCCGCCACATCGACCTCGAAGCTGCGGGCCAGAAGCCGGTTGGTGCCCCCCGCCTCCGCCGCGATGTCGAGATCGCGCAGAACCTTGGCGGCATTGGCCGACACGTCGAACCGGCGCTCACCGGGAGCGACCTCAGGCTCGATGAAGCGCAAGGTCACGCGGTAGTGCCCCGGTGTGAGCGGCAGGTGATAGGCAAAGTCGCCCTTGCGGAAGCGGGCCAGAGCGTCGCGCTGGTCAGCAGGTGCGATCTCGGCGCGCAGCGGGGGGCGGCCGCGTCGCGGCGTATCGGCCGTGCCCGCGTCGCCGCCCTTGAAGAAGGCATCCGAGCCGTAACCGGGGGCCGCCACCAGCGCGCCGGCATCGATGAAGAAGGCGTGCGCGCGCGCAGCATCGAGCTGCCACTCGATCGCGTCTGTGACATCCTGGGCCCCACCTGCAGCGTCCGCAAAGTGGCCCGTCGCCTCGATCCGGTTCGCACCCGAGGCCAGGCGCACGCCCGGCCAGACACAGACGCGGTTCGGGCAGTCCCCCTGCTCGCCCAGCTCTTCCCCGTTGACGCGCAGCGTGACGGACGGGGCGTTGGAATAGACCCGCACGTCGGTCACCGGATAGGCACGCTGGCGATAGCGGCGCCCGGTCACATGGACCGTGGGTGCATCCGACCACTGCGCGCGGTAGTAGTAGAAGGCGTCCTTGCGGATCGCCCCGTCGTAGCTGACGAGACCCTTGGTGTTGATGTCGGTAGAATCGCCTTCCTTGCGCGTCACGGTTGCGAAATCGAACGAATTCCAGAGCCAGCGGCCCCACAGATAGGGCCGTTTGGCCAGCTCCGGCCAGGTCTGTTCATGCACCCAGCTGGCGTACTCCTCAGGCTGGTCGCGCCCGCCCATGTCGTGCGGCCCGCCCTGCGGGTTGTCGGTATGGATCGAGAAGGCCGCGCCTGCGCCGTACTCGGAAATGGCCTGGGGCTGGTCGGGCCGCGCAGCGTGCAAGGTATCGAAGTGCCCTCCCACGAAAGCGGGCTTGCCATAGTACCACCCGAAGTAGCGATTGCCCGCCGATACCGGCACCGCGTCCGCGACCTCGGGCACCTTGGGCATACCCGTCCCTTCGCAGCAGGTCGCGAGCGTCGGGGCGCGCAAGGGGTCTTCCGCCTGCGCCAGGCTGACAAGCTCCTCCACGAGCGGGGTGGGATCGGCAGGATCGGCGCTATTCCCCCGCCCCAGGAACTCAGGCCGACTGGGCCCGAAATCGACCTCGTTCGCCACGCCCCACACCGCGACCGAGGCATGGTTGTAGTTCTGGCGGATCATCTCGGTAAGCTGCTGGCGCGCGTTGGCGACGATGCCGGCCGGGGCCGGTCCAGCCTCGGCATCGAGGCTCCAGGCGGTCACCAGCGCGATCTCGTCCCAGACGACAAGGCCGTACTTGTCCGCCAGCTCATGGACCGGCTGGCCGTGCTGGTAATGGGTGAGGCGCACCGTGTTTGCGCCCATGTCGCGAATCGTGTCGATCTGGCGCGCGACATCCGCGCGCGTGAGCGCCCAGCCATGCGCCATCGTGTCCTGATGCAGACCTACGCCCTGGAGGCGGACCGGCGTGCCGTTGATGAGGAAGCCCTTGTCCGGATCGATAGCGAACTGGCGGATGCCAAAGTCCTGCTCGAGCGTGTCGAGGACGCCCCCCGCGCCGTCCCGCAGCCTGGCAACGAGCGTGTAGAGATAGGGATCCTCGACGCCCTGCCACAGGTGCGGATCGGCGACATCCAGCGCCGCGCGCACCTCCTGCCCCTCTCCCGCAGCCAGTTCCAACGCACGACGTTCGCGGGCGACGAGCTTGCCCGCACGGTCGCGCAGTTCCAGCTCCAGAGCGGCCTTCGCGCCATCCGCACGTGCGCTGGAAAGGCGCGCCAACACCTCGATCCGAGCCTGGTCATCGGTGATCGCGCTGGTCTGGGCATAGACGCCCGGCCCGCCAAAATCGCGCATCGCAAAGTGCGCATCTGCGGTCTCGATCAGGCGCACCGGACGATAGATCCCGCCCTGCACGAAGAAGTCCCCCGCGAGCGGCAAGGTATTGGCCGTGGCGTTGCCCGGCGCGGGATCGGTGTTGTCGACCTTGACGGTCAGCACGTTGGGGCCCTCGGCGCGCAGCGCGGCCGTGGCCTCAAACCGGAAGCGGCTGAAACCGCCCTCGTGGCGCCCGAGATGGACGCCGTTCAGCCACACATCGGCGGTCCGGCTTGCCGCGTCGAATTCCAGCCAGGCCCTGCGCCCGGGTGCCAATGCTCGCGCAGGCAGTTCGAGGCGGTACCAGCCCACGCCGCGGTAGTCGTCGAGCTCCCGGTTCCTCGCTCCGGGCACACCTGCGGCAGCCTCGTAGGTGCCGATGCGGTTCCAGGTATGTGGTACCGCCACTTCGGCCCAGGCCGACGCATCGAAATCGGAAGAGGAGGGATCGGCGGACGTGTCCAGGTCGCTGGCCTTGCGAAAGCGCCAGCCCGTGGCGAGCTGCGTCACCGTGCGCCCGCTCGCGTGAAGCCCGGCTTCCGCCCCGACCTGCGTGCCTGCGTCCGGCGCACGGGCCGAAACGGGGCCCACACCCAGCACGAGCGGCATTCCCAGGACGATCGGCGCCAGGCCGGCCAGGGTGTTGGTCTTCACGTCAAGCATCTCCCTTGTATCCCGTGTGCTGCCGCGCGCTCCCTTGTTCCGGGTGCGTTGTTGCGCGCGGACCGGCTGGCGCTATCCGCTGGGCGCCGCCGCTGCCGGAGCCCCATAGGGAGCCCCCTGATCCCTGTCGGGGATGGCCCCCCGACGCATGATGACCCATCCCGCGATGGCATGACCGGCCGCCGCGGAACTGGCCGGACCAATCCCGCGCATACGCCCGGCGAGGTAGCCCGCATTGAAGGCATCCCCGGCCCCGCTCGTATCGACCGGATCGAGCCGCTGGGGTGGCGCAAGGAGCGTTCCATCGGGAAGATAACAGCCTTGTGCCCCGAGCTTGACCACGGTCTCCCCGCAGCCCAATCCCTGCCAATGCGCGGCCACGGCCTCGGCTGTGTCCTCATCGGAAATCTGGGTCTCGTCCTCCAGCGTGGGCAGGCCGAAATCGGCAACCGCGATCGCTGCATCGCGCCAGTGGCGAGCCGTCCCGGCATCGTCCCAAAGACGCGCCCGATAGTTGCCATCAAGCGCGACCTTGCCGCCTTTGGCGCGCACATCGTGGGCCAGGTCGAGCAAGGCCTCGCGCCCCTTGTCGGGAAGGATCGCCAGTGAAATCAGCGAGAAGGACAAGAGGTCGGCCCCTTCCACTTCGGCGCGGGCCCCGGCCAGGGCCTCGCCCATGACCGGGCCACCCGTAAACAGGGCGCGGGCCGCGCTCGTGTCACGCCAGTACGAAAAGGTACGCTCGCCCACATCGTCGGTCGCTATCGCGTAAAGACCGGGCTGGCGCGTGGGATGGCGCAGGACAAGGCTGCAATCGATCCCCTGCGCCTGCCACTTCTCCACCAGATCGCCGCTCAGCCCATCTGTGCCCAGCGCGGTCATGTAGGCGACGTCATGCCCGAAGCGGGCCAGGTGGATGGCGGTGTTGAGCGTGTCCCCGCCATAGCCCATGCGCCAGGCCGTATCCGCAGGTACGCCGCCCGGCTCCCCCATTTGCGAGAGTTCGAGCATGGCTTCACCAAGGCACACGATCCGCGTCACGTCGCCGGTTCCTCCTACCAGTTCCACATCGTGCCGTCCTCGAGCCGGGCGACCGGCAGGTAGGCGGGCTTGTAGGGGTACTTCGCGGCCAGTTCCTCGTCGATGTCCACCCCGTGACCGGGTGTGTCCCCAACCGTCAGGTGTCCATCGGCAAAGCTGTAGTCGTGCGGGAAGACCGCGTCGGTCTCCTCGGTGTGGCGCATGTATTCCTGGATCCCGAAGTTGGGCACCCAGGTATCGAAATGGAGCGCACAGCCCATCGTGACAGGCGACAGGTCGGTCGCGCCGTGGCAGCCGGTGCGCACCTGGTAGAGCGAAGCCAGATCCGCAATGCGGCGCAAGTGCGTCAGGCCGCCCGCCCCCACCACGGTCGCGCGAATATAGTCGATGAGCTGGTTCTGGATCAGGTCCTTGGCGTCCCAGATCGTGTTGAAGATCTCACCCACGGCCAGCGGCGTCACCGTGTGCTCGCGCACGAGACGGAACGCCTCCTGGTTCTCGGCCGGGGTGCAGTCTTCCAGCCAGAACAGCTGGTAGGGCTCGAGCATCTTGCCCAGGTTCGCGGCCTCCTGCGGCGTATAACGATGGTGCCCATCGTGCAGCAGGTGGTGATCAAAGCCGTAGGTCGCACGCAGCTTCTCGAACATCCTGGGCACGTAATTCAGCGCCTTGCGCGTGTCCCACCCGGTCAGCGAGGGCAACTGCGCATCGGCGGGCTCGTAGTAGAGCTTACCGCGGCCCACCCCGTAGGCATCCTTGATACCGGGTACGCCGGTCTGCGCGCGAATCGCCTTGTAGCCCATGTCGATGTACTGGCCGACTGCCTCGACGGTCTCGTCGATATCGCTGCCGTTGGCATGGCCATAGACCATGACCCGCTCGCGGCTCTTGCCACCCAGCAGGTCATAGACCGGCATGCCCGCCATCTTGCCCTTGATATCCCACAGCGCCATGTCGACCGCCGCGATGGCGCGCATGGTCACCGGGCCACGCCGCCAATAGGCCCCGCGGTAGAGGTACTGCCAGATATCCTCGATCCGGCGCGGATCCATGCCGATGAGGCACGGCACGACATGGTCCTCCAGATAGGAAACCACCGCCTTTTCCCGGCCGTTGAGCGTGGCATCGCCGATGCCATAGACACCTTGGTCGGTCACGATCTTCAAGGTCACGAAATTGCGCCCGGGGCACGTGACGATCACGCGGGCCGCTTCAATCTTCATCTTGGCTATTCCCCCCCAGAGTTCTGACTGGTACGTTAGGTCCTGTCTTGACGGCCTCAAATTGGTCTGTCAATCCTCCAATAATTGGTCAGACCAACGAGAACCCGATGTCCAGACAGACACACGCACCGGCCTCCGCCTCGGAAAGCGCGCCCGCCAAGCCGCAGGACCGCCTCTATCAGGAACTCTCGCAGACACTGCTGCGCGAGATCTCCGAGGGCGTGTTCCCAGTGGGCTCGCGCCTTCCCGCCGAGCGCGAACTGGCCACACGCTATGACGTGAGCCGCACCACCGTACGCGAGACGATGATCGCGCTCGAAGTGCAGGGCGTTGTCGAAGTGCGCGTGGGCTCGGGCGCCTATGTGCTGCAGATGCCAGGCGCGGCCGCCCAGCCCGGGATCAACGTCACCGCCTTCGAGCTGACCGAGGCGCGTCTCCTGATCGAAGGCGAGAGCGCGGCTCTTGCGGCCACGCAGGCGAGCGAAAAGGATATCGCCGCCATCGCCGCCTCGCTCGAGGCCATCGCGCGCGAAACCAACGATGTCACCGAAAGCGAGCTGGCCGACCGCGACTTTCACCTCGGCATCGCTCGCGCGACGCGCAACCGCGCCATCTACGAGGCGGTGGAGCACCTGTGGAACCAGCGCGAGAGCTCCCCCGAATGCGCGCTCGTCCACGCCAAGGCGCGCACCGCCAATATCAAACCCGTGGTCGAGGAGCACTCGGCCATTCTCGACGCGCTGCGGGCCGGCGATCCCGCCGCCGCGCGCAATGCCATGCGCGCCCACCTGAGCGCGGTTCTTGAAAGCCTGCTCTTTGCAACGGAGGAAATGGCGGTTGAAAAGGCGCGCGAGGCCTCGCGCTCGAAGCGCGCGATCTACGCCCGGCTGACCGCCTGACACACCCATGACCCGACCGCTACGCCTGCATCCCGACCGGCTGCTGCCGGCCGATCCCGCCACGCGCACTCTCGCCCGCGACCTGTACGCCAGTGTGGCCGACCTGCCGATCATCAGCCCCCACGGGCACACCGATCCGCGCTGGTTTGCGACCAACGCGCCCTTCGGCAACGCCACCGAGCTGCTGCTCGCGCCCGATCACTACATCTTCCGCATGCTCTATTCGCAAGGCGTGCGTCTCGAAGACCTGGGCCTTGGCGGCTCGGGCGCGGATCCGCGCGCGGCCTGGCGCCTCTTTGCCGAACGCTACTACCTGTTCCGGGGCACGCCTTCACGCATCTGGCTCGACTGGGTCTTTGCCGAAGCCTTCGGGATCGACGTCGCGCTGGAGGCACAGACGAGCGATCTCTACTTCGACACCATCACCGAAAAGCTGGCGAGCCCGGACTATGCGCCCCGCGCGCTGTTCGAGCGGTTCAACATCGAGGTCATCGCGACCACCGAGAGCCCGCTCGACACGCTGGAGCACCATGAGGCCATTCGCGCCTCGGGTTGGCAGGGGCGGGTCATCACCGCCTACCGCCCCGACCCGGTGATCGACCCGGAATTCGAAGGCTTCCAGGCCAATCTTGACCGTTTCAGCGCGATCACCGGCGAGGATTGCCGCACCTGGCAGGGCTACCTTGCCGCGCACCGCCAACGCCGCGCCTTCTTCGCCCGGATGGGCGCAACGAGCACCGACCACGGCCACCCCACCGCGCGCACGGCCGACCTTCCCCGCACCGAGACCGAAGCGCTCTTCGACAGGGTCGTCTCGGGCAAGGGCACCTCGGGCGATGCCGAACTCTTCCGCGCCCAGATGCTGACCGAGATGGCCGCGATGAGCCTGGAGGACGGGCTCGTCATGCAGCTCCACCCCGGCTCCTACCGCAACCACAACGCCCGCGTGTTCGAGCGTTTCGGGCGCGACAAGGGCGCCGACATTCCGGTTTCGACCGAGTACGTCCGGGCCCTCAAGCCCCTGCTCGACCGTTTCGGTAACGAGGCAGGCTTCACGCTGATCCTCTTCACGCTGGACGAGAGCGTCTACGCGCGCGAACTGGCGCCGCTGGCCGGGCACTATCCCTGCCTGCGCCTAGGCCCGGCCTGGTGGTTCCACGACAGTCCCGAAGGCATGCGCCGCTTCCGCCGCTCGGTCACCGAGACCGCCGGTTTCTACAACACCGTGGGCTTCAACGACGACACCCGCGCCTTCCTCTCGATCCCCGCGCGCCACGACCTCGCGCGCCGGATCGATTGCGGCTTCCTCGCCGAACTGGTCATGGAGCACCGCCTGGAAGACTGGGAAGCGGCCGAACTCGCCCGCGATCTCGCCTACGACCTTGCCAAAAAGGCCTACAAGCTGTGACCGACGCCCTGCCCCGCCTGTCGCCTGAGACCCTGGCCAGCGCCCCGGCGGACGCGCGTTTCACGCATGACCGCGCGCAGGCCACCATCGGAATTGTTCACTTCGGCATCGGCGCGTTCCACCGCGCGCACCAGGCCTGGTACACCGACCGCGCGATGGATGCGGGCGATACGCGCTGGGGCATCTGCGGGGTCTCGCTGCGCTCGGCCAGCGTGGCCGAGCAGCTGATGCCGCAAGGGGGGCTCTACACCGTCGCGGAGCGCGGCGCGGGCGCGCCGCGCCTGCGCGTGGTCGGCGGCGTCCACGAAGTCCTCGTGGGCCCGGACGACCGGGCCGCGATCCTCGAGCGCTTGGCAGCCCCGAACACGCACATCGCCAGCTTCACCGTCACCGAGAAGGGCTATTGCCGCAAGGCCGATGGGAGCCTCGACCTCGAGCGCGCCGATGAAGGTTCGATCTACGGCTTCCTTGGCGAAGGACTCGCGCGCCGCCGGGCACAGGGGCTGCCGGGCCTCACGCTCCTGTCGTGCGACAACCTGGCGGACAATGGGCGCACGCTGGAGCGGCTGCTGGGCCAATGGTGTGCGCATCACGATCCCGAACTGGGGGCCTGGATCGCACAGACCTGCACCTTCCCCGGCACGATGGTCGACCGTATCGTGCCCGCGACGACCGACGCCGACCGCGCGGCTGTCGCCCAGCAGCTTGGCCTGGCCGACGAAGCCTGCGTCGTCACCGAGGCCTTCAGCCAGTGGGTAATCGAGGATCGCTTCGCAGGACCCCGCCCTGCTTGGGAGGATGTCGGCGTGCAGATCGTTGCCGAGGTCACGCCGTACGAGGCGGCCAAGCTGCGCATGCTGAACGGCGCACACTCCGCGCTCGCCTATATCGGCCTCGCCGCCGGGCACACCTTCGTGCACGAGGCCGTGGCCGACCCGGCCATCCGCCCGCGGATCGAGGACCTCATGCGCAAGGAAGCCGCGCCCACGCTGACACCCGCGCCCGGCCAGGACCTGGATGCCTACGCCAAGGCCCTGCTGGCACGCTTCGAAAATCCCGCACTGGCGCATCGCCTCGCCCAGATCGCGATGGACGGTAGCCAGAAGATTCCGCAGCGCTGGCTCGAGACCCTCGAAGCCAACCGTGAGGCCGGACGCTCCTGCCCGGCCATCCTCGCCGCACTCAAGGCCTGGTTTTGCCACCTGCGCGGCGCGAACGGCCCGCTGGAAGACCCCATGGCTGATGAATTGGCGAAGCTGGCCCGGGCACATGAAGACACCGAACTGGCCTGCCTCCTGTTTGCACCAGAGGGGCTCCTGGGCGGCACATGGAATGCCGATCCGGCGAAGGTTTTTGCCGGATAATCAATTCTCACAGGGTCGGAAAATGAGTTCCGAGGGCCATCGCCCTCGGGCTCCCCAAACTGTCGAGCTCCGCGTTCCCCGGCGAGCCTGAGCGGGTACGGGCGAACTCACCTTTCCATAAGACTGTCGCGGCGGGCTCTTTGCGTGTTAGGCTTATGAGAATACGTGTGACTTAAGAAGAAATTCAGCACCCTGCTCCTAACCGCCGAGGACCATGCGGCTCGCTACCATCACCAACTGGGCCTACGGGGCCACGGTTCTCCTCACGATCGTGTCCGGCACCACGATGCTCCTCTCCTCCAGCGCGCAGGAACACGAGCGTGTCGCCGTGGAGCGCCGCTTTGCCCTCGACCGCGCGACCGAGCGGCTTGCCGAGGACGTCTATCGGCTGACCGATCGCGCGCGCCAGTATCTCAACACCGGCGATGCCACCTATCAGGTGCTCTACACCCGCGAAGCGGCCGATACCGACAAGCTGGAAGAACGGCTGCGCCGGATCGCCGAGGCCGGGGCCACCCCCGCAGAGCTCGCGGTCCTGCGCGAAGGACTGCGCTGGGCCGATTCGCTGCGCGATGAGCAGAAAGAGGCGCTCGCCGCGCAGGCCGATGGCAACACGTCGCGCGCGCGCCAGATCCTGTTCGGGGCCGAATACGAACGCGAACTGGATCGCGCCATCACCATGGTCGAACGCTTCCAGGAGCAGCTCGACCAACGCACCGAAATCGAGATCGCCGAGGCGACCCGAATCTCCCGTATCTGGCGCACGACCTCCGAGGTCATGCTGGCAATCACCGCGTTCCTGTTCCTGTGCGTCCTCTACTTCGTGTTCAAGCGACGGGTCCTGCGCCCGGTGGTGCGCCTCTCCGACGTCGTCAACCGTCTCGCCGCGCAGGACTACGGCGTGGAGCCCCCTACGTACGAGGATGTCGACGAGATCGGCGACATGGCCCAGGCGATCCGCGTGTTCCGCGAGAACGGCATCGAGCGTCAGCGCCTCGAAGCCGTCCAGGAGGCCGAACGCGCCTCACGTGCCCTGCTCGCCCGCATGACCCAGCGCATGCAGGGCTGCGACACGCTCGATGCGCTGACCGACGTGGTCCAACGCTTCGTACCCGAGATCGTGCCCGGCTTTGCAGGACGGCTCTATGTGCTCGACCCGGACAGCAATCGCCTGGAAGAAACCGGCAACTGGCTGGATCCGCAGCACTCGGGCCCCGCGTTCTCGACGCTGGACTGCTGGGCGCTTCGTCGCGGCCTGCCGCACCGCCCGGCGGGCGAGACCATCGACGTGCCCTGCGCGCACCTGGATCTGGACGGCGCGGACGCGCTTCCCGACACGCTCTGCCTGCCGCTGATTGCCCAGCGCCAGACGCTGGGGCTGATCTACTTCGAATCGCGTAAAGCCCGGGGTGAGCAGCGCTTCCCGGAAAACTATCTCCAGATGCTGAGCGAGAATATCGGCCTCGCACTCTCCAACCTGCGGCTGCGCGAGCGGCTCCAGGCCATGGCACTCACCGATTCGCTGACCGGGCTATCCAACCGCCGCAATTTCGAAGAGGAGCTGCCCCTCACGCTGGCCAAGGCGGAACGGGATGCAAGCGCCCTTTCGTTCCTGATGCTGGACATCGACCACTTCAAGCGCATCAACGATGGCTTTGGTCACGAGGCTGGCGATACGGTCCTGCGCGCCGTGGGCACCGCGCTGCGCCAGTCGATGCGCGAGGACACCCGGATCTTCCGGTACGGCGGCGAGGAATTCCTCGTCATGCTGCCCGGCGCCGACAGCGCGCAGGCGATGGAGCGCGCCGAGGATCTGCGTGCACGGATCGGCAGCCTTGAAATCCTGCATCATGGCGAAGCGCTCGGTCCGGTCACTGTCTCTGTCGGACTGGCGAGCACACCCGATCATTGCCCGGCAGCCAAGCTTGTGCGCACCGCCGATGCGGCGCTCTACCGCGCCAAGGACCTGGGACGAAACCGCGTCGAGGCCGCCCAGCCCCGCAAGGACGAGCGCAGAGCGGGCTGATCCCTTCTCTCTCTCTCTCTCTCCTACGCATACGAAAACGCCTCTCCGACCATTCCGGTCGAAGAGGCGTTTTCGTAAGTAGGTCAGTCAGGTGCGACTTAGTCGCTCGCGCCTGCCTCGTCCTCGACCACGACATCGGCCCCGCCACCAAGCGAGCGGTAAAGCTCGATCAGGTTGGTCGCTTCCAATAGCCGCGTATTCACGAGCTGCTGTTCGGCGGCATAGGCCGTGCGCTGGCTGTCGAGCGTCGTCAGGAACGAATCCACGCCGTTGCGGAACCGTGCCTCGGCCAGGTTGGCCGAGACCTGCGCCGCCTTGGTCCGGCGCATCTGCGCGGTGACCTGTTCGTTGATGCGGCCACGCTGGGCCAGGGCGTCGCTGACTTCGCGAAACGCGGTCTGGATCGCCTTCTCGTATGTGGCCACCGCAGCCTGCTTGGACGCCTTGGCATAGGCCAGGTTGCCCGAACGCGCGCCACCATCGAACAGCGGCAAGCTCGCCGAGGGCGAGGCGTTGTAGGTGTAGCTGCCGTCCTTGAAGAGCCCGGACAGCGCGGTGCTGATCGTGCCCAGGGTGCCCGTCAGCGAGATCGTCGGGAAGAAGGCCGCGCGGGCGGCGCCGATGTTCGCGTTCTCGGCAATCAGCTGGTGCTCGGCCTGGAGCACGTCGGGACGCGAGAGGAGAACATCGGAGGACAGCCCCACTGGAAGATCCTGGCGTACCAGATCCTCAGTGCCCAGCGTCGAGGGCAGCAGTTCGCGCGGAACGGTCGTCCCCACCAGCAGATTGAGCGCATTCTGGTCCTGCGCCAGCGCAGTCTCGAGCACGGCGATGTCGTTGACCGCCCCCTCGTAGCTGGTTTCGGCCTGGCGCACCTGCAACTCGCTGCCGGTGCCGATCTCGAACTGCGCACGAGTGAGATCCAGCGTCTTCTCGAAAGCGTCCTTGGTCCGGCGGGCAAGCGCCAGCTGGTCCGCATCGCTCGCCATCGTCAGCCAGGCGTTGGCGATCTCCGCGATCAGGCTGATCCGGGTGGAGCGCTGCGCTTCCTCACTCGCGAAGAACTGCTCCTGCGCCGCGCGCGACTGGTTGCGCACGCGCCCGAACAGATCAAGTTCGAAGGCCGAGATACCCAGCGTGCCCTGGTAGATCTCGATATCGCTCGAGTTCTGGGTCTGCCCGGTCATCGCCGCGAAGTTGTTGGTGTAGGTCGCGGTGCCCCCCGCGCTCAGCGTCGGGAACAACGCCGCGCGCTGGGTGGTGAACTGGGCGCGGGCCTGGAGGACATTGGCCGCGGCAATGCGCAGATCCCGGTTCTCCTCCAGCCCCATCGCGATGACCTGGCGCAGACGTTCCTCGAGGAAGAAGTCCTGCCAGCCCGTGCGCGACATGTCCGGGGCATCGCTTGCCGCACTCGGGTAGACCCCGCCCTGCGGCATGGCCTGGGGAATGGCGCCGGTCGGCCGCTCATAGTCGGGTGCCATGTTGCACCCGGCCAGGAGCAGCGCGCCCGCCGCGATCGGTAGAATGCGTGTCTTCATCTCAGTTGCCCTCCGGGGCCTGGCTGCCCGAGGCAGCGCCCTGGTTCGCTTCGTTGTCTTCCTCCTGCGAGGTCTCGTTGTCGCGGCCATGTCCGAAGAGATGGCTGACGACCACGAAGAACATCGGCACGAAGAAGATCGCGAGGACGGTCGCGGTGAACATGCCGCCGACGACCGCACGGCCGATGGCGTTCTGTCCGCCCGCACCCGCGCCCGAGGAGATCGCGAGCGGGATCACGCCGATGCCGAAGGCCAGCGAGGTCATCAGGATCGGTCGCAGGCGAAGCCTGGCCGCCTCGATGGCCGCGCTGAAGGCATCCATGCCCGATTGCACGCGCTCCTCGGCGAACTCGATGATGAGGATCGCGTTCTTGGCCGAGACACCGATCGTGGTGATGATGCCCACCTGCAGGTAGATGTCGTTGTTGAGCCCGGTCAGCCAGGCCGCTCCCAGCGCGCCGAGCACGCCGAGCGGAACCACGAGGATCACCGCGATCGGCACCGACCAGCTTTCGTAGAGCGCGGCAAGGCACAGGAACACGACCGCCAGCGAGAGCGCATAGAGTGCCGGCGCCTGGCCCGCCCCCATACGTTCCTCATAGGAAAGGCCGGTCCAATCGAGACTCGTACCCGGCGGAAGCTGGGCGTGGAGTTCCTCCATCTTGGCCATGGCATCGCCCGTGCTCAGCCCGTCAGCCGGAACGCCCTGGAGTTCCATCGCAGGCCGCCCGTTGTAGCGGGTGAGCATGGTCGGTGCATTGCGCCAGGACACATCCGAGAACGCCGAATAGGGGCTCATCTGGCCATCGGCTCCGCGCACGTAGAAGGAATCCAGGTCATCAGCCGAATCGCGGTATTCCTCCTGCGCCTGCAGGTAGACGCGCTTGGTGCGGCCCCGATCAAGGAAGTCGTTGACGTAGGCCCCGCCCCAGGCGGTCGAGATCTCGGTGTTGATGGTGCCCAGGTCAAGGCCCAGCGCGCTGGCCTTGTCCTGGTCGACATCGACCTTGAGCTGCGGCGCATCGTCAAGACTGACGGGCATGACCTGCATGATCGCCGGATCGGCCATCGCCGCGCCCATCAGCTGGTTGCGCGCCGCGCGCAGCTTCTCGTGGCCGATGCCATCGGTGTCGGTCAGCCACACGTCGAAGCCAGCAGCATTGCCCAGTTCCGAGACGGCGGGCGGGATCAGCGCGAAGATGGTGGCGTCGCGGTACTGACCCAGTGCCCCCATGGCGCGGCCGACGATGGCCTGCGCCGCATTCTCGCTGCCCGAACGCTCTTCCCAGTCCTTCAGGCGCACGAAGGCGATGGCCGTGTTCTGGCCGCGCCCCATGAACGAGAAGCCCGAGATCGTGAACACCGCCTGGACGTTGTCCTTCTCGTCCTCGAGGAAGTGGCGACGCACTTCCTTGAGCGCTTCCTCGGTGCGCGGCAGGGTCGAGCCCGGAGGCGCCATGACCTGGGTCAGGACGACGCCCTGGTCCTCGTCGGGGAGGAAACCACCGGGAAGGCGGAAGAAGATGAGGCCCACACCCGCCACCAGCAGGAGATAAAGGAGGCCCGAACGCTTCCAGCTGCGCGCGGTGCGCTTGACGCCCTTCTCATAGCGGTCCGTACCGCGATCAAAGGTCTCGTTGAACCAGCGGAAGAAGCGCGCCAGCAGGCCATTGCCTTCCAGCTTGGAGGGATCGTGGGGCTTGAGGATCGTAGCGCACAGCGCCGGGGTCAGGATCAGCGCAACCAGCACCGAGAGCACCATCGAGGAGACGATGGTGAGCGAGAACTGGCGGAAGATGACGCCCGTCGAACCGCTCTGGAAGGCCATCGGCAGGAACACCGCGGACAGCACCATGGCAATACCGATCAGCGCGCCGCTGATCTCGTCCATCGATTTTCGCGCCGCGTCCTTGGGAGACAGGTGCTCGGTCTGGATCAGACGCTCGACGTTCTCGACCACGACGATGGCATCGTCGACCAGAAGACCGATCGCCAGCACCATGCCGAACAAGGTGAGCTGGTTGATGGTGTAGCCCATCCCCGCCATGATCCCGAAGGTGCCCAGAAGGACGACCGGAACCGCGATGGTCGGGATCAGGGTCGCACGCCAGTTCTGCAGGAACAGGAACATGACGAGGAAGACGAGCACGACCGCCTCGACGAGCGTGTGGATCACCTGCTCGACCGAGAGACGCACGAACGGCGTGGTATCGTAAGGGTAGACGACCTTCACGTCGGGCGGGAAGCCTTCGGAGATGCGCGACACCTCTTCCTTGACCGCCTCGACCGTGTCGAGCGCGTTCGCCCCCGAGGCCAGGCGCACACCAAAGCCCGAGGCAGGCTTGCCGTTGTACTGGACGTCGAAGCCGTAGGTGTCCGCGCCCAGTTCCGTGCGCGCGACATCGCTCAGACGCACGACACCGCCGCCCGCGTTGGTGGCAAGACGGATGTTGTCGAACTCGTCGGGCGAGGTCAGACGCGACTGGACCGAGACGGTGGCGTTGAGCTGCTGTTCCTTGGAGGCCGGCAGCTGGCCGATCTGGCCGGCCGAGACCTGCGCGTTCTGGGCCTCGATAGCCGCGCGCACGTCGCCCATCGTGAGGTTGTAGCTGCGCAGCTTGAGCGGATCGACCCAGACGCGCATCGCGTACTGGGTGCCGAAGACCATGAGCTCGCCCACGCCGTTGATGCGGCTGACCGGGTCCTGGACCTGGCTGACGACATAGTCCGAAAGGTCGTTGGCGCTGTGGCTACCGTCTTCGGAATAGAGGCCGACCACGACCAGGAAGCTCGCCGCCGACTTGGCGACGGTCACGCCTTGGCGCTGCACCGGCTGGGGCAGCAGCGACTGCGCGGCCTGCAGCTTGTTCTGGACCTGGACCTGCGCGATGTCGGGATCAGTGCCCTGCTCGAAGGTCAGCGTGATCGTCACCGCACCCGCCGAAGACGACTGCGAAGAGAAGTAGCGCAGGTTATCGATGCCCTTGAGCTGCTGCTCGATGATCTGCGTGGTCGTCTGCTCCAGCGTGTCCGCATCCGCGCCCGGGTAGGTCGCGTTGATGGTGACCGTGGGCGGCGCGATCTCGGGGAACTGCGAGACCGGAAGGCTGCGGATCGCGAGGATGCCGAACATCATCGCGACAATGGCGATGACCCATGCAAAGATGGGTCTGTCGATGAAATAGCGTGCCATGTGGGATCAACGCCCCTCGGACGGATTTTCAGCTTCGGTCGAGGGAGCCTCGACCTCCTTGCCCGAGCGGTCGCCGACTTCGCCCGGCTTCATCAACTGCGGTGTGACGGTCGCGCCCGGACGCGCGTTCTGCTGGCCCGAGACAACAATCTTCTCGCCTTCCTTGAGGCCGCCCGTGACCAGCCAGTTGGTACCCGCGGTGCGGTCGGTCTCGATCACGCGCTGCGAAACCTTGCCGTCCTTGCCGACGACGAGGACGACGGGCTGACCCTTTTCATCGCGCTGCACCGCGCGCTGGGGAACCAGCAGGCCGTCGGCCTTGGTGCCTTCCACGAAGCTCGCGCGCACATACATGCCCGGAAGCAGGAGGCCCTGCTTGTTGGGGAAGACCGCGCGGATGACCTGGCTGCCCGTGCTGGGATCGACGGTCACGTCAGTGAACTTGAGGCGCCCCTCGGCCGGATAGGTGCTGCCATCCTCCAGCGTCAGATTGACCTGCGCGGCCGAGCCGTTGCCCGCGAGCTTCCCCGCAAGGATCTCCTGGCGCAGGCGCAGCACGTCCGCGCTCGACTGCTGGATGTCGACGTAGATCGGGTCGAGGTGCTGGATCGTCGTCAGGGGCTCGGCCTGCGAGGCCGAAACGAGCGCGCCGGTGGTGTAGGTCGAACGTCCGATGCGCCCCGAGATCGGCGCGCGCACGGTGGTGCGGGCGAGGTCGATCTGCGCGCTGCGCAGCGCAGCTTCCTGAGCCTGGACGGTGGCGCGGGCCTGGGCGGCGGCGGCCTCGGCGTTCTCGGCCTCCTGCTTGGAGATCGCGTTGATCTTGACGAGCTCGCCATAACGACGGGCCTGCGCCTCGCTCGCGGCGATCTGCGACTTGGCCTGCGCCAGCGCGGCGCGCGCGCTTGCCACCTGCGCCTCGTAGGGCGCGGGGTCGATCTTGTAGAGCGCCTGACCGGCCCGCACGTTGTCGCCTTCCTCGAACAGGCGGCGCAGGATGAGCCCGTTGACCTGCGGACGCACGTCCGAGGTCTCATAGGCGCTGGTACGCCCCGGGAGCTCTGCCTGGAGATCGACCGTCTCGGTGCGCACGGCCATCACGCCGACTTCCGGCGGCTGCGGCTCAGCCTGTTGCGACCCGCCGCCGCACGCCGAAACGAGCAGCCCGAGGATTGGGATCAACTTCTTCATGGTTCGCACCCGATAACGATGATATGCATTGTGTGAGCGATCGTTCACTCACGATTGCACGGCCCACTACTGCAATGCAGCAAAAAGCACAAGCGACGCACGGGATAAAAATGATGGAAGACACCGCCAGCCAACGGACAGCGCGCTGCGACGAGCGCCGCCGCAAGCTGATTGCAACGGCGCGCCGACTGTTCGCGAATCAGGGCTTTCACCTGACCGGCGTATCCCAGATCGCGCGCGAATCGGGCATTGCCGTGGGGCAGATCTATCGCGACTTCGCGAGCAAGGAAGCGGTCATTGCCGCCATCTGCGAGGAGAGCCTGCAGGTCTGGCTCGAGGAGGAGACGCTCAACCGGGCCATCGCCGAAGATGACAAGGCCACGATCACGGAGTGGATCACACGGCTGCTCCAGGAGGAGTACGAGTTCGAGGAAAGGCGCATGCTGATGGAGATCATGGCCGAGTCCGGGCGCAGCGAGAGCATCGCCCAGATCAATGCCTGTATCCTGGGGCGCTTTCGCCCACAGCTCAACCGCGCCCTCACCTCGATCGCGCCGCATCTGGATGAGAGCGCACGCACGCTCATCATCAATCTGGTGCAGGTCCTGAGTTGGGGTATCGCCGCAGGCGAACAGCTCGACCCGGCGATGGATCGCGCGGCCTTGCGCACGTACGTCACGGCGCTGGTACGGCGCGAAATCGGTATCGACTAGCCCAGCGCAAAAGTGGGGCTAGAGCGGTTCTTGATCCGAAATATGTCCGGTCAACCGCCCCATCCCCTTGGTTTTTTCGAATTTCTCTATCTGACCGGCCGATACCTGGCCTGCTCGGCGGAGCGCAAGGACCTGCCCCACCGAGAGGCAACGGGATCAGTTCACGCGGCGACGGTGCTTGCCGCCGTAGCGCTTGCCGCAATATTCATCGAGTTCGCGCATCTCGCGCGCGGCGGCGCGGGCAATGGCTGCATCACAGGGAAGGTCCGCCGAACCGGACGCTTCGGCCCGAACCGCCTTTTCCGCCCGCGCATCCTCCATCCGCGACTCGACCCGCTCGCGCAGGACTTCGATGTCGGCGCGTGAAAGGATGTTCTTCTCGCGCAGGTAACAGATCATCGTCTGCAGAAGGATCATGGCCTTGTCGCCGCTGTCGACTTCCGCGAAGTCCGTATCGACACAGGCTCCACCCGCAGGCCCACCCTTTCCTTCGATCATTTCAGCACTCTCCGTCATGGTCACGCCGTATTGTTCGTGCGTTTCATGCCGAGGTTACCGATTCTTCCGAAGATTTCCAGCGCGTATATATTTGTATAGCTACCTAACTACTCAGCCTTCTGCGTCAGGTTATTGTGCGGCGCCGCATCGGCAGCCTCCCAGCCACCACCGAGTGCCTTGTAGAGCCGCACCAGCCCTCCTCTGACAGCCGTTTCGGACAGGGCCAGACGATCCTCGCCTTCCAGCAGGGCCGCCTGCGCCAGGGTGACATCCAGCAGCCCCACCGCGCCTTCGCGGTACATGTCGCGCGCGGCGCCAAGCGCGGTGCGGTCCTGCGCGACTTCGCGGGCCAGGCGGTCGCGCTGCGCCTGAATATCGGCGTAGGAGACCAGCGCGTTGTCGACATCGTTGAGCGCCTCGACCACCGCCTTCTGGTATACCAGCGCGGCCTCGCGCTGCTCGCTCTCGCGCAGCTCCAGCGTGCCCTTGAGGCGCCCGCCCTGGAAGATCGGCAAGCTGATCACCGGGCCGACACTGAACGCCCGGCTTGCCCACTCGCCGATATTCTTCGCGTGGAAACCTTCCGTGCCAAAGCGGCCGCCAAGGCTGATCGAGGGATAGAAGGCCGCCACCGCAACGCCGGTCTCGGCCGTTGCGGCATGAAGGCGTTGCTCGGCCTCGCGGATATCCGGGCGGCGGCGCATGAGTTCTCCGGGCAGGCCGACCGGCACGGTAGGCGGTACCCCCGGCAGCGCGCGCACCGGCGCCAGCTCGGCCTCGAGTTCACGCGGAGGTTTGGCAAGGAGCGTGCCGAGCGCGTTGATGAGTTGGACGCGGCGGCTGTGCAGCTGGGGGAGGCGCGCCGAGATTGCCTCGACCTGCGCCCTCGCCCGCGCGACATCGAGGCGCGTGCCAAGACCATTGGCAAAGCGGTCCTCGACCACCGTCAAGGTCCGCTGCGCCGTTTCAAGGTTGTCCTGTGCAATCGCCTCACGCGCCTGCACCCCGCGCAGCTCCATGTAGCGGGCCGCCAGTTCCCCCACGGCATCGAGCGCGACCGCGTGGCGCGCCTCGATCAGCGCACCGGTGCGCGCGTCGGCCGCCTCAACGGCGCGGCGCACCTTGCCGAAGAGATCGAGTTCCCACGAAGCGCCCAGCGTATCGGCAAACTCGTTGACTTCCGGGTTCGAGCCCGGGGCTGGCATCAACTGCGAGAAGAGGCCCTGCGGGCTGCGGCGGGTACGCGCGTAGCTTGCCTGCGCGCCCAGTTGGGGACGCCCCTGCGCCCCCGTCACCCGGCTCTGGGCCTGCGCCTGCTGGATACGCTCGGCGGCGACAGCCAGATCGAGGTTCTGCGCCAGGAGGCGCTCGACCAGCGCCGAGAGCTGCGGGTCCTGGAAGGTTTCCCACCAGCGCCCGTCGACTTCGCCCCCAATGGTCGTACTGGGGGCCTCGGGACGTTCGGCCCACTGCGGCGGGGCTTCGGCCACGGGGTGGGTGTAGTCCGGGCCAACCGTGCAGGCCGAAAGTGCGGCAAGGGAGCTTGCGGCCAGCGCGAGCGCGGCGAGACGACGCGGCATCACTCCACCGCCTCCTTGCTGCCGAAGTAGGCGGTCTGCGTCTCGCCCCCGATGACATTGGCAAAGTGGGTCTCGATGCGGGTCTCGACCGACATGCCCATGCGCAGGTGGCGCACCTCGGGCTGCCCTGCGGAAAAACGGATCTTGACCGGCAGGCGCTGGACGATCTTGGTGAAGTTGCCGGTCGCGTTCTCCGGCCCCACGGGCGAGAACGCCGCGCCGGTCGCCGGTGGCACGCTGTCGACCACGCCGTCGAGGTCAATGTCGTAGGCATCGACGTGAATGCGCACGTGCTGCCCCGGCGCCACGTGCTTGAGCGCAACTTCGCGGTAGTTCGCCTCGACGAAAGTCTCCTCCAGCGGCACGACCGCCATCAGCGCCGAGCCGGGCGCAACATAGTTGCCGGGCTCGGCCTCGCGCTGGCCGACCATGCCATCGACCGGAGCGGTGATGCGGGTGTACCCGAGGTCAAGTTTGGCTTGTGCGAGCCGTGCCCGGTCGGCCTTTACAGCCGACAGCGCGGCCTCGCGCGCGGCGCGCAGGACGGCCAGTTCGCGGGTCGCGGCCTGGACGGCGGCCCGGGCCTCCTCCACGCGCGAGGCCTGCTCGCGCTGGGTCGCGCGCGCCTGCTGCTGGGCCTGGCGCGATCCGGAACCGGAATTGGCGAGGTTGTCGTAGCGCGTGGCGTTGGCCTCGGCGAGGTCGAGACGCGCGCTGGCCTGGCGCACCTGCGCCTGCTCCTGGGCGACCAGCGCGGGCTGACGCGCCAGCGCGGCCTCGGCGTTGGCGACCTGCGCAAGGTCACGGTCGAGCTGCGCCTGCGCCTCGTCCACCGCCACACGGAAATCGCGATCATCAAGGCGGGCAAGGAGCTGCCCCTTCTTCACCATCTGGTTGTCCTCGACATCGACCGAGACGACCTGGCCCGCGACGCGCGGGGCGATCACGGCGTAGTGCGCGGTGACACGCGCATCGTCGGTGGCAACCTCCGAGCGCGGCACGAAGAGGCTGAACAGGACGTAGGCGATGAAAGCCAGGATCACGAACCCGCCCGCGTACCAGGGCCAGTGCGGGTGGAGGACGTAGCGGTCGTTATCACCCGGGATGATGATCGAGCCGACGATCCAGGGGCGGCGCGGCCCGCGCTCGGCGGGAGGGAGTGTCTTGGACATAAGGGGTTCCAGGAAGTTCGGCGATGGGAGAGAAGAAGAGAACTATGCGCTGTTCAGGCTGGCACAGGAGCCGGGGCCGATGGCATCCCGGTCCTTGTGGGAGGTGCTTTGCCCGGCGCCGCCTTCACCAGCGCGATGTGCGGTGGATAGGTGCGCACCGGCAGCACGATCAGGACGAGGAGGACGAAACCGGCCAGCCCGGCCAGGAACAGGTACTGGTCGCTTGCCACCATGACCGCCTGCTGGCGCACGATGGCCTCATGGAAGGCGCCCAGCGCCTCTGCGCTGCGCGCACTGCCATCTGCGGCCAGTGGCGGGGCGTGGCGCGGGTCGAGCACGGGGCCACGGATCAGCGCGAAGGCATGGCTCCCGGCCCGTTCGATCAGGCGCGTAGCATGCAGCTCGCCGCGAAAATGCGCGACCAGTTCGAGAAGGCACGTGCCCAGCGCCTGTGCCACCGCGCGCGGCATGTTGATAAGCGGGGAGACCTGCGGCCCCTCCTGGGGCACCACCGCGTTCGTCCCCATCATCAGCAGCGAGACGACGACGAACGCCTGACCCAGGCCCGAGATCGCCTGCCACATGTAGAACTGCTCACGGTTCCAGGCCGAGGTCAGCTGGCTGCAGCCGATGCAAGCGACGATCACGCAGACGAGGCCAAAACCGTTCACCCAGCGCGAATCCACCCAGTCCTGCTTCAGCACGTAGACCGCGAGCGGCAGGTAGAGAAACTGGAGCGCAGCGATCTCCAGCATAATCGTGGCCGACTGGAGCGGGCGGTAGCCCTGCACTTCGGCGAGGTAGGCCATCGGCACCGCCGAAGACGACATGCCGATCATGATGAAGCAGAACAGCGTGATCACCGCATAGGCCACATTGGGCCGTCCGAGCAGACGCACCCCGATGAGCGGAGCCGGACTGCGCCATTCGTTAAGGACGAAAAGCGGCACAGCTACCGCGCTCACCAGCCCGAGCACGCAGATGAGGGGCGAGTTGAACCAGTCGAGCCTGTTGCCGTGCTCCAGCATCGTCGTCAGCGCGCCCATCCCCAGAATGACAAGGGCCGTTCCGCTCCAGTCGCACTGGCGGATGCGCGCCAGGTTCATCGGGTCCTGCGGCATACCGTGCCACACCAGAAGTCCCGCCAGCGTGCACAGCGGGATCGCTTCCCAGAAGACGAAGCGCCAGTCGACGAACTCGGTCCACAGCGCCGCCACGCCCGCGCTGAGATTGGGAAAGAAGGTGGCGGTAAGGGCATAGCAGCACAGCCCCCAGAGCCGGATCGGCGGGGGAAGGAAACGCAGCGCGGCGGCCATCAGCAGGGGAATCGTGAAACCCTGGGCAAGGCCCTGGAAGATGCGCAGGAGGTAGAGAATCTCGATATTGGGTGCAAAGGGGATGAGCACGCTTGATGCGAGATTAAGGCCGATCGCAAAGAGCACGATGCGCCGCAACGTCACGACCGTCGACCAGAACGGCGAAAGCGCCATGCCGATCACCATCGCAGTCACGTAGAGGCTTTCGATCCAGGTGCCCGCGTCATGGCCGATGCCCATCGCGCCGCGCACGTCGACAAGGGCAATGGCGCTGACCTGGTCGTTGAATTCGGCCGCCATGGCCGCAACGATCGCGCCCGCAAGGCCCAGCAGGGGCTTCTTGTCCATACCCGTTCAGCCGCGCCCGACGGCACCGGCGCAGCGACAACCGCGCCCCACCCGCAGGACCGCGTCCTTCGTGTCATCTACCATGAATTGAACCCAATCTCTCAGTTGATTTAGGTCAACTGAGAGATTGGGTTGTCTTTGTCAACCGATGAAAGCGCCAACATCTGACAGCTTCGTTCCCACCGTGGGCACCGTTCAGCGCACGTCCGCCACGCCCCATTGCCGATTTGTTTCACGTCGGGGGGCAACAAGTTTCCCGTTCAAAAGTTGCCTCATGCAATCTCAATACGTAGACGATGGCCCTGATGAGCGAAGATACCCCCCCCAATCCGAACGTCAGCGAACTGACAGAGCGCCCATCCGGCTTCCGCATGGCGGTCAATCCACCGGTGTTCTTCACGTCCGCAGTCCTGATCCTCGCCTTCGCACTGGCGGCCGTGCTTGCCCCCAAGCGCGCGGAGCGGATCTTCACCCACGTCCAGGAGTTCCTGGTCCAGAATTTCGGATGGTTCTACATCCTGGCGGTGGCGGGTTTCCTCGTCTTCGTGATCTTCCTGATGCTCAGCCGCCACGGCAACATCAAGCTGGGGCCTGACGACAGCGAGCCGGAGTACAGCTACCTGTCCTGGTTCGCGATGCTGTTCAGCGCGGGCATGGGCATCGGCCTCGTCTTCTTCGGGGTCGCCGAACCGATCCAGCACTTCGCCTCGCCGCCAAGCGGCGAGCCCGGCAGCATCGAGGCGGCCCGGCGCGCGCTGGTGTTGACCTTCTTCCACTGGGGCGTGCACGCTTGGGCGGTCTACATCGTCGTTGGCCTGGCCCTTGCCTACTTCTCGTTCCGCCGTGGCCTTCCCCTCACCATCCGTTCGGCGCTGTTCCCGCTGATCGGGCGCAAGATCAACGGCCCCATCGGCGATGCCATCGACATCTTCGCGGTACTGGGCACCATGTTCGGTGTCGCGACCTCGCTTGGCCTGGGTGTGCTGCAGGTCAACGCGGGCTTCAGCTACCTCTTCGGCCTTCCCATCGACACCGCCGTGCAGCTGGTCCTGATCGCCGTCATCACCGCGCTCGCCACGCTCTCAGTCGTCCTTGGGCTCGACAAGGGCGTCAAGCGCCTGTCGGAACTCAACATCATCATGGCCGTGCTGCTGCTGGGCTTCGTGCTCTTTGCCGGTTCGACCGTGTTCCTGCTCCAGGCCTACGTCCAGAACATCGGCGCCTATCTGGGTGCCCTCGTCTCACGCACCTTCCGGATGTACGCCTATGAGCCCAACCCCTGGCTGGCGGACTGGACCCTGTTCTACTGGGGCTGGTGGATCGCCTGGTCGCCGTTCGTTGGCATGTTCATCGCGCGCATCTCGCGCGGACGCACCATTCGTGAATTCGTGGGCGGCGTGCTGCTCGTCCCCGCGCTCTTCACCTTCCTGTGGATGACCGTCTTCGGCAACACCGCGATCTCGCTCGACATGTCGGGCGTCGCCCCGATTGCCGAAACCGTGAAGAACAACATGCCCGTCGCCCTGTTCGAGACGCTGCAGGCCCTGCCCTTCGGCATGATCACCTCGTTCATCGCGACCATCCTCATCGTCACCTTCTTCGTGACCTCGGCGGACTCCGGCGCGCTCGTGATCGACATGATCACCTCGGGCGCGGCGGAAAACCCGCCGGTGTGGCAGCGCGTCTTCTGGGCGGTCTGCGCAGGCGGCATTGCGGCGGCTCTCCTGGTCGCGGGCGGCCTCGACGCGCTGCAGACCGCCGCGATCGCGAGCGCCCTGCCCTTCGCGATCATCATGGTCTTCATGTGCTATGGCCTGCTCAAGGCTCTGAACGGCGAACGTGAAGGCGAGTCGAGCGACCTTTCGGCCTCGCTCACGCCCGCAGCGCCGCGCGCCGAAATCAACTGGCAGCAGCGCCTGGGCCACATTGCCGGTGTCTTCCACCAGGCCGAGATCGACGCCTTCCTCACCGACACCGTCGGCCCCGCGCTCGACGCCGTGGCGGACGAGATGCGCGACAACGGCCTCGTGCCCGAACTCGACGCGGACAAGGGCCATGTACGCCTGACCGTGGCCCACGGCGATCGCGGCGATTTCGTATACCAGGTGCGCAGTCGTCCTTATCTCAAGCCCAGCTTCGTCTGGGCCGAAACGCGTAAGTCCCACGATTCCGAACGCCGCCACTTCCGCGCGATGGCGCAGGCCTCCGACGCCAGTGCCCCGCACGATGTCACCGGCTTCTCCCGTGCTCAGGTCATCGACGACCTCCTGACGCGCTACGGCCGCTTCCGGCACCTGCGCCGTATTTCGTGATACCCCAGCGCTGCGCGACCGGGTCGGTTCATCTGCCCCGGTAGTGCAGCGCCTTCACGAATTCGGAGAAGGCGGGCGTGGGCTGGCGGCGGCTCGGGTAATAGAGCTGGTAGCCCTCGAAAGGCAGCGAATAGTCTTCCAGCACGGCCTCCAGCGCTCCGCTTTCCAGATACTCGGCGGCATGGATGTCGAGCACGCACCCGATCCCCGCCCCATCGAGCGCGGCCTGCATGATCGGGAAGATGCTGTTGAAGATGAGCTGGCCACCCACGCGCACATCGAGCGCCTGCCCCTGCTCCTCGAACTCCCAGGCGTAGATCCCCCCGTTCGATGTGAAGCGGTAGTTGAGGCAGGCGTGATCGACCAGATCACGTGGCGTCCTGGGCCGTCCATGTTTCGCGAAGTAGTCGGGCGCAGCGACGGCGAGCATCCGCAGCGGCGGCGAAATCGCGACCCCGATCATGTCCTTCTCCACCACTCCGCCAAGCCGCACGCCCGCATCGGCGCCACTCGCCACGATGTCCGTGAAGCCGTTGTCGATGGTGACTTCGACGTTGATGTCGGGAAAGCGCGGTAGGAAATCGCGCAGCATCGGCCAGAGGATCTTGTGCGCGGCCAGTTCGTCCGAGTTCACCCGGATGTTTCCCGCCGGCCGGTCACGCAGCTCGGCCAGCCGGGCGATATCGGCCTCGATCCCATCGAGTTTGGCCCCGACCGACCCAAGCAGCCGTTCCCCGGCTTCGGTCGGCGAGACACTGCGCGTCGTGCGGTTGAGGAGGCGGATGCCCAGACGCGCCTCCAACGCCTTCATGCGATGGCTGAGCGCTGACGGTGTCACCCCCAGCTGTGCCGCTGCGCGGGTAAAGCTGCGCAGGCGCGCGATCGTGACGAAGGCAACGAAGTCGGACAGGTCATGGCGTTCCATTCCTGAGCCGTACTCATAAAGCATTCAAGAAAACACCCTCTAATTCAATTGCGAAAGATCCCCTAGAGGGCACACTCCCCGACCACGCACGGCATAGACCTGCCCGAACCGGACCTGATGACCATGAGCTCCCCGCACACCTCCCCCACCTCGCCACCGCCGTCTGAAAGCCCGGCCCATTGGGGCGCGGTCTATGCCATGGCCCTGTGCAGCTTCGTGCTGGTCGCTTCCGAATTCCTGCCCGTCAGCCTGCTGAGCCCGATGGCCGCCTCGCTTGACCTCACCGAAGGTCAGGCCGGTCAGACGATTGCGGCCTCCGGCCTCTTTGCCGTCATCGCCAGCCTCTCGCTCGGCCGTCTGACCCGCAGCTTGCAGCGCCAGCACGTCCTGCTGGCCCTGACCACGCTCCTCGTCATCGCGAGCGTGCTTGTCTCGCTGGCGCCCAGCTACGCCGTGCTGATGACCGGGCGCGCGTTCCTGGGCCTTGCCCTGGGCGGATTCTGGTCGATGTCCGCGGCCGTTTCGATCCGCCTCGTGCCCGATGCCGACGTGCCCAAGGCGCTGGCGATCATCAACGGCGGCAACGCGCTGGCGATGACGTTGGCCGCGCCGCTGGGAAGCCTGCTGGGCGGGTGGATCGGGTGGCGCGGCGCGTTCTGGTGCGTTGTCCCGCTGGCGGTCCTGGCCGTGGCCTGGCAGGCCTTCGCGCTCCCGCGCCTGCACCCTGACCGCAAGACCGAGGGCGGACGCCTGCTCGACCTGCTGCGCCATGCTCCCCTGACCGCGGGCCTCGTGACGGTCGCGCTCCTCTTCATTGGCCAGTTTTCGCTCTTCACCTACCTGCGCCCCTTCCTGGAACAGGTGACCGGCGTGGGCGTCTCGCTGCTCTCCACTCTGCTGCTCATCGTGGGCGGTTCGGGTTTCGTCGGCACGCTCGTCATCGGGCGCATCGTAGAGGGGCGCCTCTTTGCCCTGCTTGCCACGCTTCCGGCGGTCATGGCGGTGGTCGCGCTGGCCCTTGCCCAGTTCGGCGACATGCTGCCTGTTACCATCGCGCTGCTCGCCATCTGGGGCTTTGCCGCGACCTCCGCACCCGTCGCCTGGTGGACCTGGCTGGCCCGCACCGTGCCCGAAGACGCCGAAGCGGGTGGCGGCCTGATGGTCGCCATCATCCAGGTCGCCATTACCCTGGGCGCGACGCTGGGCGGGATCGGCTTCGACACGCTAGGCGCCGTGCACGAGTTCATGGTGAGCGCGCTTGTCCTCACCCTAGCGACCGCCGCCGCCATCGCGCTTGCCCGCTTCCAGAAGACCCGCGCAGTGACCGCCTGAACCGTAGGTCCCTTGCAAGGTCGGGGGCGTAATCCTTAGAACGCGCCCCATGTCCTTGCATATTCACGGAAGTTTGCCCCTCATCGCCGCCGCGCTCGTCGTCGCCCCTGCCCATGGCGCGCCGTCCGAGGCGGTCGAAAAGCCCTACCAGCGCGACTATTCCGAAGCCGAACTCTGCGCCGTTTCGCAGCGCGATGCCTTCACCGGCATTCTCGATCTTCGCGCAGCCGATGGCACCTTGCGCCGCCGTGTCGAATGCCGCGACGGGCGTAAGGACGGCCTCGACCGCCAGTTCTATCCCACGGGCGTCCTGGCGGTGGAGCGCAGCTGGAGCGAGGGCGCGCTCGATGGCCCCTACCGCCACTGGTCGGACGAGGGCACCCTCCTCGAACGCTGGACCTATGGCCCGAGCGGACTTGAGGGCGATTACTACGTCTTTCACGAAAACGGCCAGCTTGCCTCCAAGGCGCACTGGCGCGAGGGCAAGCGCGACGGGCCTTACATCAACTACGCACGCGACGGACGGCTCAAGGAATACGGTAACTACCGCAAGGGCCGTGCCGATGGCGACCAGGTGGAATACCGGGCTTCAGGCGCGGTCGGCCACAAGCACTACGCCATGGGGCGTCCTGTCGGTCCGCAACCGCTGTGGAGCAAGGACGGCACTCTCCTCGCCTTGGCCGAATACGACGAGGCGGGACGCTTCCTGCGCGGCGCGGCCTACAACCTGGACGGCTCGATGCGGCGCGAAAGCCATCCCCTCGACATTCCCGGGCACGGCCGCGGGCTGGAGACCACCGAGTACAACGGCTGCGAGACACGCACCGTCATCCAGAGCGGAACCGACGATCCGCGCCGCCTTGCCGAAATGGGCTATTCGCTAGCGCCCGGTGTCTATCGCCTGGAAACAATTCACCGCTGCGGCAAGCTGGTCGAGCGGGTCGAGGCCTTCGATCACGAACTTCTCACGCCCGCTTTCCACGCCGAGCCGCCCGACGACTGTCCTTAATCGGCGTTCCCAAGCGTATGGGCAATGGCGGCCTTCGCCAGCGGGGCCATGATCGCATAGCCCTTCGCGGTGGGATGCACGCCGTCCGAAGAGAGCCCCTCCCGCATCGCCCCGTCGGGGGCCGCAAGTGCGCTCCAGTAGTCGACATAGGTGAGCCCTTCGCGCGCCGCATAGGCCTTTAGCCAGGCGTTGAGCGCGCGCACCTGCGGATCGGGCGTTTTGTCGGGCGCCCAGGGAAAGGCCTTTGCCGGGGGCACCGAGCCCAGGATCACCTTGATCCCGTGCGCACGGGCGAGTTCGGCCATGGTCTCGATGTTGCCGGTGACCTGTTCCATCGTCGCGGCTCCGGTGTTTCCGGCGATGTCGTTGGTCGCGGCCAGGATATGGACCGCGCGGGGCTTCAGATTGAGCACGTCTTCGCGGTAGCGCACCAGCATCTGCTGCGTGGTCTGGCCCGAGATGCCCCGATCCACCCGGCCGCCCGTCCAGAAATCCGGGTCGATGTTCTGCCAGTTGTCGGTGATCGAATCGCCCATGAAGACGACCTCCACCGGAGCGTTCTTCGCCTTGAGCTCCGTGTTCGCCTCGGCGTAGCGGCACAACTGGCCGAAGTCGCGCGTCAGCATATGGAGGTTCCAGATGTGCCAGCCCTCACCATCACTGGGCATGGGATGGTGCGGGCACGGCTCCTCGACAATGCCCACCGGGTCCTGCGCATGGGGATCGCCGTCCACGCGCGTCTGCGCTCCGGCAGGCACCACGAGCGCTGCGCTCAGGGCTAGGGCTCCGGCAATCGCGGTGGCGGCATGACGCATGGGCTAACTCATCCTCTCTCTCGCGGGTCCCTCCCGCAGTCCTTTTGGCGAAGGCAGAGCTAGACCAGCGCGGCACGCTTGAAAACGGCGAATGTTCCCAGCCCCTTGGGCCTCGCAACCTTTTGCCCTGCCCTGGATTGCGATACGCGAAGGACTGGCAGGCCACGACGCCATCCCCGGGCCCGGACAAATCACAGGACACGAATTTGATGATACAGCTTTCCAGACGCCGGTTCGCAGGCGCCCTGCTGGCCGGGACCATGCTGGCCGGACAGTCCCGTGCGGCGACCCGGCAGGCTCCGAGAACGCCCAACATCGTCACCATCGTGCTCGACGATATCGGCTTTTCGGACCTCGGCTGCTTTGGCGGGGAAATCAGCACGCCCCACATCGACGCGCTGGCAAAGCGCGGCGTGCGCTACAACCGGTTTGACACCAAGGCCGTGTGCTCGACCACGCGCGCGGCGCTTCTTACCGGGCGCAATGGCCACTCGGTCAACTTCCCCGACGTGCCCGACACCAACTTCGGGCCCTTCGCCGAGCGCTACGACGCCGACGCCTTCCGCCTGCCCGATGACATCCAGACAACGGCAGAGGTCCTGCAGGACGGCGGCTACGCGACCTGGCTACTGGGCAAGTGGCACCTGATCCCCAGCGACGAACTGGAGCCGGGGACCTCACGCCGCAACTGGCCACGCCAGCGCGGGTTCGACTATTTCTACGGCTTCGCCAAAGGCTGGACCGACCAGTACAGGCCCGACCTGGTCGAAAACGACGACTACATCGACCCGGACCTGCCCAGCGACTACCACTTCTCGGTCGACATGGCGGACAAGGCCATGGCGCTCGTCTCGGCCCACGTGGACAATGGCGAGCGGGATCGTCCGTTCTTCCTGCAGATGGGCATGGGCGTTGCCCATTCGCCGATCCAGGCCCCGGCCGAATTCTCCGCGCGCTACGCCAACCGCTACCGGCGCGGGTGGGACATCGTGCGGGGCGAGCGCTTCGCGCGCATGAAGGAGATGGGGCTGATCCCTGCCAATTGCACCCTGCCCCCGCGCGAGGAGGATGACCGCGCCTGGGACGAATTGAGCGAGGACGAACAGCTCGTCTTCGCCCGCTACATGGAAGTCTACGCCGGTTTCATCGAGCATGCCGATGCCCAGATCGGCCGCTTGGTCGAGCATCTGCGCTCCCACGACCTGCTCGAAAACACGCTGATCCTCGTCCTCTCGGACAACGGGGCCGCGTCGGAGGCAGGCCAGCGTGGCTTCTTCGAGGGGCTCTACCAGGCCAATACGCTGACACCTGCCGAGCAGCGCGCGCGCATGATCGAGCTCGGCACGGTCGCCACACAGTCCGAATACCCCCGCCCCTGGGCGAGCGCGAGCTCGGCCCCGTTTCGCCGTTACAAGCTCTGGCCGTTCCTGGGCGGGGTACGCACCGCGCTGATCGTGTCCTGGCCCGCGCATGTCCGCACAGGCGGCGCGATCCGCGAGCAGTACGTCGATGTCATCGATGTCGGCCCGACCCTGCTGGACGCCGCTGGTCTCGACTTCGCGCCCACGGTGAACGGAACGCCGCAGCGCCCCGTGGCCGGTCGTTCGTTCCTGCGCACCCTGAACGATGCCCAGGCCCCGGGCCGCCAGCGCCAGTTCTTCGAGCTGCGCGGCAACCGCGCCATCACCGATGGAAACTGGCGTGCCGTTGCCCTGCACGATTGCGCCTCCGACACCTTTGCACACGATCAGTGGCAACTCTTCAACACGGCCGAGGACTTTGCCGAAGCCCATGACCTTGCCGCGAGCCACCCGCAGAAACTCGCCGAGATGCAGCGCCTCTGGCACAGCGAATGGACACGCTGGGTCGGGCCGGAACTGACCCCGCCGCCCGCCAGCTTCTGCATGTTGGCCGGAGACATGAGCGTTCCGCACTGACATGCAACCAACGAAAAGGCCCGGCCGCTCCCACGAGCGACCGGGCCTTTTTCACATCGGCAGATGCCTGGCTCAATGGCCGCGGCGATCCGGCACGTAGCGCTCACCCTTGCGGTCGGCCTCGATCTTGGCCTCGGTGTCGGGATAGAGGTCGTTCATCTTGCCCGGAAGGTTGGGCTCTGCGTACCACTCGCTCGGGAAGTCAGCCGCGCGGTGCCCATCCTTGTGGCGCAGGACCAGGCCCTTGCTGGCGCGCTGCGTGTAGGGGATGTCGTGCTTGCCGCGCTGGTTGGCGAGGTCGGCGTAGAGCGCGGCGCGCAGCTCGTTCTTGCGGTCAAGCTGCGCAGGATCCTCGATGCGGTTGTGCAGTTCCTCAGGGTCCTGCGCGACGTTGTAGAGTTCCTCGGTGTCCCAGATGCCGTGGTACTGAATGTACTTCCACCCGTCGCGCTCGATGGCGAACGTGGTCGGCGTCTGCGGGAACTGCCAGTCCCAGTAATACTCGTAGACGAAGTCGCCCGCGTTCCAGTTCTCCGGCGCGGTGCGCCCCTCGGCGAGCGAGAGAAAGCTCTTGCCTTCCATCTGTTCGGGCTCGGCCACACCCGCCAGATCGAGGAACGTCGGGGCGAGGTCAAGATTGCGCACAAGGTTGGGCACGGTCTTGCCCTCGGGCACGATCTCGGGCGCCCAGACCACCATCGGCACGCGCACCGAAGGCTCATAGGCGTTGCGCTTGTCGATCAGGCCATGGTCGCCGAACAGGAAGCCGTTGTCGGAATAGAACACGATCATCGTGCTGCGATCGAGCTTGTTCGTGCGCAGGTACGCGAGGATGCGGCCAAGGCTGTCGTCGACCGAACCCAGCGTCTCGTAATAGCGCCGGATGTACTCGGGCAGCGGCTCGTCGGTGTGGTAGGGGAAGTCCGCGCCGTGCCAGCTGTTGCGCTGGTTACGCACCCACATGGGCTTGCCTTCGTTGTTGCGCGGCGTGTCCGCCCAGCTCTCGGGCAGATCGACGGCAAGGTCCGCGTATTCGCCCTTGTGGCTCTCCTCGGGCGTCGGGTCGGAGTGGACCGCCTTGTGGCTGAGGTAGAGGAAGAAGGGCTGCTTCGTGTCGCGCTCCTTCAGCCAGTCGAGCGCGTAGTCGGTGAGCTCGGTGGTGATGTACTTCTTGCGGTTCACCTCCACGCCATCGACATTGAGCTGCTGGCGCTTGCCCGCCGCGATCTCCTCAGGCGAAAGACGCTCGGTCGGAAAGTAGGTGCCCTGCCCCTGGAAGCTGACCCAGCGGTCGAAGCCGGGGCGCGGGTCCGCGTTGGCATCGCCCATGTGCCACTTGCCGAAGAAGCCGGTCTGGTAACCCGCCTGCTGGAGGTAGCTCGGAAAGAAGGTGAGGCCCTTCTCGCTCGAATTGGTGTTGTCGATCACGCCGTGGTTGCGCGCGGTCTGGCCCGTCAGGATCGTCGCGCGGCTCGGGCTGCACAGCGACGAGGTCACCACCGCATTGGGAAAATAGGTCCCGTGGCTCGCCAGATAGTCGATGTTGGGCGTGTTGAGACCGGGCGTCAGGAAGCCCATGGCATCGAAACGCAGGTCATCGACAAGCACGAAGATCATGTTCATCGGCTTGCCATTGACGGTGCGCACCGGCTGCGCGCCCGCCTCGGCCGCAGGGGCCGCCGACTGCGCCTGCACCGGCGCGGTGGAGAGCGGCAGGCTGGCGATCGCCGCCGTGCCAGCGAGAGCAAGGGCGAGCTTCTTCATGCGCGCGCCAAGCGGGCTCTTGCGCGAGGGCAGGTTCTTCATGCCACACTTTCCTTCCGGGCAGATGCCTTGAGGCCGGCCATGCCCACCAGCAGCAGGACGAGAGCCAGCGGCGAGGCCACCGCGCACACGAGCGAAATGGATTCGCCCACCCGCGCCGGGTCGCCAAAGACGAGGTCGGTCACCAGCGCCACAGCCGTCGGGCCGAGGGTGGAGCCGATCAGGTTGATCGAGAGCATGTAGACGACCGAGACCATCGCCCGCATGCGGTTGGGCGTCAGCCCCTGCAGCGCGGCAAGGCCGCCGCCGAAGTTGAACCCGGCAAAGAAGTTCATCGCCCCGATCCCGGCGAGCGCCAGCGCGGCGGTCGGCATCAGCGGGAAGCCGATGGTAAGCGGGATCAGCGCGGTAAAGCCGATAACGGCCGCCTTGAGGTTGCCATAGGGCGTACGCTTTTCCAGCGCACTCGCCACGAAGCCGCCCGAAAGCGCGCCGCCGGTGCCGCAAAAGAACACGATCCAGCCATAGGACGCACCGATCTCGCTGATGTTCATGCCGTAGGAACGTTCCAGGAAGGCCGGGATCCAGGCGCCTGTGCCGTTGCCCACGAAGATCATCAGCGAAAAGCCGACGATGATCCCGAAATAGGCACGCCCATGCGTGCGCAGCTGGCTGAAGAAATGGCCCATGGGCGCGGCTGCAGGCTGAGCGTCACTGACGCTGCCCCGGCGCTTGGGCTCGCGCACGAGGAACATCGCCAGCGAAAGCAGCGCGCCCGGAATGCCCAGCAGCAGGAAGATGATGTGCCAGCCCTTCATCGTGCCGAGCATCGGAATGAGAACATCGGAATTGGGCGGGATCGCGCCTGCGATGAGACCACCCAGGATCAGCGCACCCGCGCCGCCGAAGTAGACGCCCATGTTGTAGACGCCCATCGCAAGGCCCAGCTTTTCCTTGGGAAAATAGTCGGCGAGGATCGAGTAGGCCGAGGGCGAAAGGCCGCCCTCACCCACGCCCACCGCGATGCGCGCGGTAAACAGGCCGGTAAAGCTGCGCACCATACCGCAGGCCGCCGTCGCAAGGCTCCAGATGAAGATCGAGGCCGCAATGATGTTGCGCCGGTTCGAGCGGTCCGCCACCCAGGCGACCGGGATCCCGACAAGGACGTAGAACAGCGTGAACGAGAGGCCGTAAAGCAGGCTCATCGCGGTATCGCTGACCCCGAAGTCCTCCTTGATCGGCTGCACGAGGAGCGCCAGCGCCTGGCGGTCGACAAAAGCCAGCGTGTAGGCCAGCATAAGCAGGATCGCGGCGGTCCACGCTTCGCGCGCAGGTGGCCAGGGCGCCTCGGTGGCGGCCTCGGATGCGGGGGTGGCGGTCATCGGGATCCTCTCGCAGTGCGCATTATCGTTTGCGCCGTGTTCTTTAGCGTGCAGTCTGGCGACACGAAGCGATTGCACCTGTACGAACTGTCTTGCAAGACAGGACGGCATGACGCAATGTAGCGCTAAATTGCTAGTAAAAGCTCGGGCCCTTGTCAACCAGCCCGGGGAAGACCGGGGACGTGGATGATGGACAAGAAAGTGGGCACACGGTCGCGCAGGCGTTCGGGCGGCGGGGTCACGATGGCCGCCGTCGCGCGCCACGCCGGTGTCTCCTCGATGACGGTTTCCAATGTTCTCAACAACAAGCCTAGCGTTCTTCCCGCCACGCGCGAGGCGGTCCTCAAGGCCATCGCCGAACTCGACTACCGGCCCAACACCGCCGCGCGAGCGCTGGCCAGCGCCAGCAATTACCGCATCGGCCTGTTCCACCGCGACAGCGACAGCGCGCTTTTGAGCGCGATGCTGGTCGGCGCGCTCAATGCCTCGGCCCGGCTCGGCGTCCAGCTCAACATCAAGGTCTACGACCAGAAGAGCCCGCTCGATTCGGTGCGCGAATTCCTGAGCACGTCACCCGACGGCCTGCTCCTGCCCCCGCCGCTGTGCGAACGGGTGAGCGCGGCAGGCCTACCTGAGGAATACGACGTGCCCATGGTCGCCCTCGCCTCGGGCCGGGAACTGGGCAACATGCACTGCGTGCGCATCGACGACGAACAGGCGGCCTACGAGACGACCGGCATCCTGCTGCGCGCAGGCCACCGCCGCATCGGCTTCGTGCGCATTCCCAGCCTTGCCGGGGAAAGCCGCTTTGCCGGCTACGCCCGCGCGCTCGCCGACCATGGCCTCGCGCTGGATGAAGCGCTGGTCTGGAACGCCCGGCCGACCTTCGATGCGGGCCTGCGCCTCGCCGAGGAAATACTGCCCGGCAAGCGCGCGATCACCGCCATGTTCGCAGGCAACGACGACATGGCCGCCGCCTTCGTGAACGTGGCGCTGCGCACGAACCTGCGCATTCCCGAAGATATCTCGGTGGTCGGCTTCGACGATACGCCCATCGCGGTGAAGATCTGGCCCGCGCTCACCACCGTGCGCCAGCCGCTTGGCGAGATCGCCGAAGTCGCCACGCGCCACCTGGTGGCCGAGTTGCAGGCGCGCGACAAGGAGACGAAGGCGGCTCCGGGCGGAACCACCTTCGTCGACTACCAGATCATCGAGCGAAATTCGGTTGCGCCCCCTTCGTCCTGAGGCGCGTTGCGACCCGAAGCGCTCTGGTTTCAGTAGCGAAGCTGCTCTTCGCCACAGAAGGGATCGACCGGGCTCACGCCCGTGAACGGCGCCTTGCCGAGCAGCCGTTCGACCAGCGCGGTCTGCACTGTAGGCAGCGCACTGTAGCCATTGATGTAGGTGCGCACGTCAGGCGCATCGTAAAGGTAATAGGGCTGCCCCAGCGAGATCATCAGCGTCGGTATCTCGCGCGAGAAGCGCTTCATCGCCTTGCGCGCGCCGCCGTGGAGCGCCGTCCAGTCCAGGTAGATGTGCGAGAGGCTGGCGGTTGCCTCCTGGCCGATGAGGTAGACGACAAGGTCGGTGTCCTCAGGAGCCGGAGGGGTCTCCGCGTCATACATGCGCAGGTCGAAACCGGCCCTGCGCATGTCCTCGCAGAACACATCCAGACTGCGCGGCAGCGCGCCGGAGATGAAATTCCAGCCTTCCTCGGCCAGCAGCACCACGCGCCTGTGGCGCGCAGGGTCGAGCGGCAGAAGCTCCTGCGTATCCTTGACCAGTGTGATGGCGCGCGCGTTCGCCTCGGCCGCCACAGCCTCGCTCTCGGGCGTGGAGAGGCGTGTCGTGCCCTCCTCAAGCGGGGGCACCCATTCATCCAGGGTCATGCGGTGAAGGCCAAGCCGGGCCTTCAGGGTCAGGATCATGCGCACGGCATCTTCCAGACGCTGCTCGCTCAGCGCGCCGCGGCGAAGGCCGTCCATCATGTGGCGATAGTCCCCGCCCGGATCGGGCGAGAACAGGAACATGTCACAGCCGTTCTCGATCACGGCGGGCACGGCCTCGGCGCGCTCCTGCCAGCCGGTGAGGCCGCCCATGGGCGTCGCATCGGACACGATCAGGCCCTTGAAGCCCAGTTCGCCGCGCAGGAGTTCGAGGTTCAGGCGCTTCGAAACCGACGCGGGCACGAACCGCCCGGCCCCGGCATCCGCGGGAAAGGCGGCGGGCAGCGCGATATGCGCGGACATCACCGACATCACGCCCTTGGCAAACATGGTGCGGTAGATCTTGCCGAAGCTCGCGTGCCACTCGTCCATGGAGAGGCCATTGACGCTGGTGACGAGGTGCTGGTCGCGATCATCGATGCCATCGCCCGGCCAGTGCTTGGCGCAGGTGGCGATGCCGCCCGCCTGGAGCACCTCGGTCATGATCCCGGCTTCGCGCAGGATCGTCGCCATGTCCGAGCCATAGGAACGTGTGCCCACGACCGGGTTGCGAAAATTGCGGTTGATGTCGACGACCGGACTGAAGGTCCAGTTGAAGCCCTGACGGCGTGCTTCGCGAAGGACGATCGCCGAGATGCGGCGCGAGAGGTCCTCGTCCGCGCAGGCGGCAAGGCCCATCTGGTTGGGAACGGCGGTGGCGAAGGCCTGGCTGACCGTGCCCCCTTCGATATCCCCGCTGATGAGCGGGGGAATGCGCGATTCCTGAATGGCCGCGCGGGTCGCTTCCCAGGCCGCCTTGAGGTCGTGCCCGGGGAAGCGATGGATCCCGCCCACGCCCAGTGCGCAGTGGCGGGAAATTTCGGCGAGGTCATCGCCGATCGAACTGAGTGCGAAGAGCTGACCGACCTTGCCCTCGACGCTGAGCGTGTCGAGCGTGCCCTCGACCCAGGCCCGATCCTCGGACGAAAGCGCCAGGGGATCGATGGTCACAGGGTCATTCAGTTCGCAGTCGGTCATCTAGGCCAGGTCCATCTTGGTGGCGGATGTGCTGGCGGCGGCCCTGGGAGGAGGAGGAGAGAGCGGGCCGCCGCCAGACGGTTTTCCTGAGGGAGGGTGGGCCCTCAGAAACTGTAGGACGCGCGCACACCCCAGTAGCGTGCGCCATCGCGCAGGACCTGCTGGTAGGTACGACCGCCATTGAAGCCGGAGTCGAAGATGTTGGACACGTTGTTCTGGTCGAACAGGTTGCGCACGAAGACGGTCACCGAGTAGCTGTCATCCTTCGATTCCACACCGGCCGAGAGGTTCACCAGGCCAAAGCCCCCCTGCGCGGCGCGCGGGTTCTGGTCGATCTGGTAGGACACCTTGGTCTGGTAGCTGCCATCGACCATCACGAAGCCGTCGACAGGCGCACTGTCACCGAAAGGCACTGTCTGGCGCAGCGAGCCGGTGAGACGGAAGTCCGGCGCGTTGGGCAGATCGCCACCCGACAGATCCTGCACCCCATCGACGCAGCCCTCTGCCGCAGTCTGGCCGCGATAGCACGGGCCGAGCGGGAAGGAGTCGATACGCGCGTCGAGCAGCGTCATGCCCAGGTTCAGCGTGGTCAGCGAAGTCGGGCGGACCGTGCCTTCCAGCTCGATACCCTTGGTCGAGGTCGAACCGGCGTTGAGCAGGTAGAACGCGACGTCACCGGGCAGCTGTGCCTGCGACTGGAAGTTCTTGTACTTGGTGTAGAACAGCGCTGCGTTAAGCGACCACACGCCGTCCAGGCTCTGCAGCTTGGCACCGACTTCGAAGGCGTCGGACTGCTCGGCGTCGACCGGCTCGTAGCTTTCCTGCGCACCGAAGATCAGGTTGAAGCCCTTGCCCTTGTAGCCGCGCGAGTAGCTGGCGTAGGCATTGCCGAGGCTGCCCAGCTGGTAGCGCAGGCCGATCTTGCCGACGAGCGCGGTGTCGCTGGTCTTGCCATCGAAGTCGGCCGGGACGCCCGTCGCGCCGCCAAGCGCACTGTCGCCAGCCACGAGCACGTCGCTGGGGTCGCGGTACACGTCCCAGTCCAGCGTCTCGTGGAGGAGGCGCAGGCCACCGAACATCTCGAGCGTGTCGGTGAGATAGATGTTGGTGCTGGCAAAGACAGCAAGGTTGGTGTTCTTGGTCGAACCCGTGAACTGGCCGCTGCGCGGGCCGGTCGGGAAGATCTGGCGACGCTGGAAGCCGGTGTCGAGGTCGAGCAGGAAGGCATAGCCGCCGAACAGCACGTCGAAGCCGCCGAGGTCATCGGAGACCACGCGCAATTCCTGCGAGTACTGCTTGAGGCTGGTGGTGCCGGTGTTGACGTCCCACAGGTTCACGCCGGGCACGGGCTCGGAGAGCGAGGTGTAGTCGACGTCGGCGCGGGCGGTGAAGTCCCAGCCGCGCATGGCCGTGATCGAGACCACCTGGAAATCATCGTTCAGGCGCGCCTGGATGCGGCCCGAGACGCCCCACTGTTCGCTGTCGTTGGTGGTGTCGGCGTTGAGGTTGACGTCGCGGTTCTTCGCCGAAGGGACGACCGGGGACACGGCGTCGGCATAGGCCTGGCCATCGACCGCGCGCAGGGTCGGGCTCGCATCGTTGGTGCCGTTGCGGTAGTCGCCGATCAGCGTGATCTTGAGGTCGCCATGCGGCTCGTAGACAAACTTGGCGCGGCCGCCATAGTTGCGATAACCGCCCAGCTTGTCATCACCAATGCCCGAGACATTGTCGATGAAGCCGTCGAAATCCTTGTAGTAGCCGCTGACGCTGAGGCCCGCATCCTTGGCCACCGGGCCCGAGATGATGCCGCGCGCCTGCCATTCGCCGCCCTGGGCGAAGCTGCCGTCGACCTTGCCCGAGAGGTAGGAGGTCGGATCCGACGTGGTGACCGACACGAGACCGGCCGAGGCGTTCTTGCCGAACAGGGTCGACTGGGGACCGCGCAGGACTTCGACGCGCTGCACGTCGATGAGGTCCTGGAAGCCCTGCCCGGCGCGCGCCATCACGACGTCGTCGACGACGATCGAGACCGCAGGCTCGGTCGCGACCGAGAAGACGGTGGTGCCGATACCGCGAATGTTGAGCGAGCTGTCACCCGGATTGTCGCCCTGGGTGAAGGTGAGCGAGGGAGAGACCTGGACAAGACCCTCGACCGCGCTGACGCCTGCTGCCTGCAGCTGCTCGCCGCTGACAACCGAAACCGCGATGGGAACTTCCTGAAGCGTTTCCTCACGCATGTTCGCGGTGACGATGATGGCGTTGCCGGTGACAGTGTCCTCGGCGGCGGCTTCGGCCGCCATGTCCTGCGCGAAGGCCGGAGCGCCCAGCGCCAGTGCCATCACACCGGCCGCGATACCGCAGGCCAGCTCAGTCTTTCGGAAATTCATCGGATCCTCTCCACTAAACACGTCAGGCTTCAATGCGACCCGCATCGGCCTGTTGTTTTTAGCGCTAAATCATTTGCCCGAATTTCGTCAAGCCAAATTGGCAAGTCGCTGATTGTGCGTCGGCTTTCCCCATAATGCGTTGCAAAATGCGCACAGTGGACCGGGCTCAAAACTCACTGAAATCCCCGATTCGTGCGGTTCTGAGGGCCTTTGCGAATCTGCGTTGAAGGGGAGCCGCGACAGTGACGATCCGTCCTGCGGCATGTAAAAAGCCCCCGGTCTGCACCGGGGGCCGAGGCACTTCCTGCGTGATGCCCGACAGGCGGCCAGGAGGGAGCGACACCTGGGCGCCGTCCTCTCCCCTCCGGCCTGTCGCCGTGCCTTACCACTTCACGGTGACGCTGCCCCGAAGCGCCAGGGCGACCTCGCCGTGACGGCGATCCGCCGAGAGCTCGCCGCCCATGATGAAGCCACTGGGGCCACCATAGGCCCGCAGGCGCCCGTACCAGCCGCCGGTCGTACCATCGGGATCGAGCCGAAACGCCTCACCCGGCTCGACATCGCCGGTACCGAAGCGCGCCGTGGTCGCGCCAAGGCCGCCGCTCAGCACTTCGCGCCAACCGCCTTCGGTCTCGATCCGCATCCAACCTTCATCGCCCGCCGACATGCCCAGCACATCGACGCCCACGGTCATCCCCGCATTGAGGCCGAGCTCGTCGCTGGTGCGATTCTCGACCAAGAGGCCCAGCGCATCGTCGCCGGTTTCGCCGTAGCCGTCCTCCTTCAGGCGCACGTAGTCGAGCGAGACCTGCGGGCGGAAGAAGAAGTGCTGGCTGCCTCCCTCGGCCGAGATGCCGCCGATGGCGCTGACGAAGCGGCCGTTCCAGCTGCCATCGATCGTGCGCGTGACGGTCTCCTGCGCCGTCACGCCCGAGAAGGTGCGCTCACTGTCGAAGTCGGCATGGCCGATGGAGGCGCGCGCAAAGCCTCCGATCGGACCGAAGTGCCCGCGCCAGTGCACCGCGCCCTCGACCGACTGGGACTTGACCTCGCTCGCCGCGCCACTCGTGTGCTGGTTCCAGATGTAGGAGGCCGTCGCGCCGAAATAGCCGATGCCGGTGCGGTATTCTCCAGTGAGCGACCAGGCATAGCCGTTGAGGTCATAGGCCGCAGTCGCCCCGGTATCCTTCTCGCTCCCCCAGAAGGCCAGGTTTACGTTGGTCGAGAAGCGGCTTTCATCGCCTGCGGGATGCGGCGGATCCTGGAGCTGGCGGGCCAGCGTGCGCACGCCCAGGCTGATCCCCTCGAAGCCACCACCCGCATGGTCGGGGAGCATCTGCCCCACGGTGTCGCGGAAGGTATCGCCATCGGTAATGGCGAGGAACACGTCCTCGATCTCCTCATCTGCGGCCAGCGCGGCAAAGGCCGCGTCGTAGGCGCTCGCCTGCGAACGGTTGAGCCCCAGTTCCTCGCGCGTGCGGCGCGTGATGTCGACGACGATGGAGTTGGCGCCTCCCTCTTCATCAAGCTGCGCCTTGAACATGAAGGGCACCAGATCGGTGACGGTCTCGATATTGTCGCGCCCTTCCAGCGTGCCCGCCGTCAGGACCTCGTAGCTGCCTTCGGCGGTCGTGACATCGGCCAGCCGCAGAGCGAGACGCGAACCTTCGGCGAACCGCGCGGTACCCGCCACATTGTAGGCGCTGCCCTGTCCCGGCGTAGAATCGAGCGTGGCCACAAGCACACTGCCCTCACCTACCTCGAGCGAGCCGATGCTGGCCGGGCTGCGCAGATCCAGCGCCCCGCCCGAGAGCGTGACCGCGGCCTGGCCCGCGTTGGCGAGCGCGCCCATGAAGTAGGCGTTCCCGGCAAGGTCCAGCCGGTCCGCACCGCCACCGAAGTCGAGCGTACCTTCGTAGCTGGCCGAGCCTTCCAGGCTCACCCGATCCGCACCCGAGCCGAACGTCACATCGCCTGTCTGCACCGCATCGCCCGAGAGCGTCAGCGTGTTGTCGCCGGCCCCGAACGCGACATTGCCGGTCAGCGTGCCATCGGCAATCGAGAGCGTGTCATTGCCGCTGCCAAGGCGCACATCGCCCGTAATCTCGGGAGCATCGTATCCCGCCGCGACGGCCGTCTGGCGCACGGTCACATCCGCGTTTGCCGCGGACAGGTCGATGGCGACGTTCGCATCGTCCGAACCGCTCGCACTGATTACGCCGCTGTTGTCGAGCGCGGTCAGCGTGCCGCTCTCATCGCGCACGGCGTAGGTCGTGCCGTCCTCGCCGCTCGTCGCCTGGATCGTACCGCTGTTGCGCAGCGCCCCAAGAGTTGCGCCCTGCTCCACGTGAATGGCCGCGACCTGCTCCCCGCCCGAGGCGCGGATGGTCCCGGCATTGCGCAGTTCGGGGACATCCGCGCCCGCACCGATACGCACCGCCGTCGCATTGCCGCCATCGGACAGCGCAGCAATGGTGCCGTTGACGCCGATACCGTTGGCAATCGCGACATCGCCGCCCTGCCCACCAATGACGAGCGCGTTCGCATCGATGCCTTCGTAGAGACCACGCCCCTCAATCACGCCATCGACCTGGAGCCCGTAACCACGCGCCGTGCTCTCGACCGCGCCAATAGCGATATTCCTGTCCGCTGCCCCGATGACCATTGCCGGGGCCTCGCCGTAGGAGACCACGCGTGCGCTGCCTTCGTCGGCATCGGGTAGGCCATCGCCATCCTCATCATCGACATCGGGGTCCGCGTCGGCCGGCGCGACGGCGAGCACGATGCCGCCTGCGACATCGCCGCCAATCACCAGCGCCGAGCCGCCCTGAAGCAGGTCGTCCGCATCAAGGTCCGAAGGATCGGCCGGAACACTGGTATAGCGGTAGCCGGTGGCAGCAAGCGTGCCCTGCACCACCATCGCACCGCCCACATCGCCAGAGACGCGCGCGCCAATGGCATCCTCGCCCTGCGCACGGATCGTCCCGGCAAGGCGCACGTCGCCGGAGATGTCCCCGGCCTCAATGCCAACCGAGCGATCGCCCGTCACCACCGTTTCGCCGTCATGGACAAGGTCCCCGGTCAGCGGACCGCCAAGGGCGATACCGGCAGAATCGTTGCCCTGCACGGCGATCTCGCCGCTGTTCGTGATCGAGCCTTCGTGGGCGCCCATCGTACGGATGCCGTACCGATTCGAGCCCAGCGCGAAAGGTCCGTCGAGATCGCCGTCGTTGTCCTCGTCTTCAGGCGCATAGGGCTCATCCACCGTAATCGAGCCGGTGTTGGTGATGTCGCCCTGCGTCCCGGCCTGGGCGAGGATCCCGGCCTCGCCGTTGCTCACCGCGATTTCGCCCGCGTTGGAGACGGCGTGATTGCTGTCCATCGTCACCGCCGTGCCGCCCGTGAGAGTGACCGAGCCATCCTCGGTGATTGCGATGGACCCGGGCGCGCCATCGGCAATGGTCGAAGTGCGCAAGGGGGATGTGCGGGCGTCGGTGACGTCCTCGGCTGCCGCGGGCTGCGCGGCGGCGGCGAGGGCAAGAACGGCAGTAGAGGCTAGCAGGTATCGCGGCATTTCAGTCCCTTCAGGTCGTTTTGACCGATAGGACGGAGCCACAGGCGGACAGCCTTGAAAAAAGTTCAGAACGCGGTGTCGAGACCGATGCGCAGCGTGCGTGGGCGCAGCGGCGTGACCTGCTCACGCCCGGTGCCGAACGGCGTCCCCAGGGCGAAACGGTTGCCGCGCACATCGGCAATATTGGTGATGCCAAGGGTCACGCCCAGACGCTCGGTGCCCACCCGCAGCAGCGCGCCGGTATCGAGGTAGTCGCCCTGCGGCGCGCCGAGTTCGGGCCCGACGCCGAGACGCGAACGCCCCACGTAGCTCGCCCAGCCCTGCGCCTTCAGCCGGATATCGCCGCGAAGCTCGCGATCCCAGTTCATCGCCACGCGCGCGGCCAGATGGGCAATGTTGGGCACCTGCATCGAGCGCGTGGCGAGGAGCATGAGCGGCAGTGCAGGCTCGTCCACCTTGCTGCGGTTCCATGAAATGCCTGCCTCGGCCCGAAGCCCCCGGGCAAGGCGCAGGCCACCGGACGCGCTCGCCGTCCAGATCCGCCCGTCCCCGATATTGGCCGTGCTCGGTAACCCGCTCGCGTCGATAAAGTCGGCCTGAATGTCCTGCCAGCGCGTGTAGGAGAGCGAGAGCGCGAAATCGAATGCGCCGCGCCCGCGCTGGCCGTGACGGGCGCCCACCTCGAAAGTCTGCGTGCGGTCATCGCGAAAACGCCGGACGTAGTCGCTTTCGATAGCCAGGCCGCCGGGGCGGAACCCCTCCTGGTAGCGCAGGAAGAGTGAGGCCTCGGGCGCGAGTGTCAGGTTGAGCGCCGCCGAGGGCAGGACACGCGTGAAGGAACGGCGCGCGGCTATGTCCATCGCGGCATTCGCAAGCTGGATCTCGGGGCGGATATCCTCCCCGCCGCCGCCCAGCCGCGAATGGGTGATGCGCGCGCCCGCTGTCGCGACAAGCGGCTCGGCCAAGCGCAGGCTGGCCTCGCCATAGACCGTGCCTTCGTCCACGACATTGCGCACGCCAGCCGGGACCGCGCGCAGTGCAAATGACGTCAGCGAGCGGTTGAGGCGCGTCTCGTTGTGGGTAAAACTCACCCCTGCGACCCACCCAAAGCCGCCGCGCTCGCTCTGCCAGAGCCGGGTTTCATGGGCTACCATGCGCGTGCGGTTGGCCTGCGTGAAGAGGCGCGGCGGCCCGCCTTGCGGGGTCGCATCGAAATTCTCCCGCAAGGTCTGGCGCACGAGGCCTGTCGTCGAGCGCAGGTGGATCGCACCCAGCCTTCCCGCCACGACGAGTTGCCCCATGGCGTAATCCGCATCGGCCTGCTCGGCCACGCGCGCGCCGTTCTCCAGCCCCGATCCCTCCCGGTCGGCGTACTGGCTGTCGGCGTTGTCGGTCCGCTGGCCAAGGGCCATCAGCGTCACCGACCAGTCGGGCGCAGGTTCGAGCCGCAAGGCCACCCGCCCGCCCAGGATATCGCTGCCATTGACGTTGCGGCCATCGATGCGCGGCTTGTCGATGTAGCCGCCCAGATGCTGCGCATCGAGGGAGGCGCGCAGGCCCACGCGCCCCTCCACCAGAGGCAGATTGAGCATGGCGCTGCCATCGAGACCGGGTTCGCCATGGCGCGTAAAAGACCCGCCCAGAACGGCGGAACCAGTCACCTCGTCAAGGTCAGGTGCATTCGGGACCAGTCGGATGATACCGCCCAGCGAGCCTGCGCCATAGAGCGTGCCCTGCGGGCCCTCCAGCACCTCCACGCGGGCCATGTCGGTGAGGCGCAGGTCCGGGTCGGGCGCGTTGTAGGTGAGGCGCATGTCACCTAGGTACTGCCCCACGGTCGCCTGCGTGGGGCCGGTGAAGCTGGAATCCGCAATGCCGCGAATGAACAGCTTGTTGCGCCCGCTGCCCAGGTGCGTGGAGGCGACCGTCGGAAGCTGGCGAGTGATCTTCTCGGTCCCGCCGAGGCCGCCCGCCTCCAGTTCCTCGGGCTCCAGGATCGCGACCTGGGCCGGGAGGTCGCTGAGCGCCAGCTCGCGCTTGCTGGAAAGGACGATGATCGGCGCGCCGGTGATTTCGCGGGGGGCTTCGGACACCTGCGGCGCGGCGTGAGGTGTGCGGGCCGGACGGGAAACCGGTTCGATGCGCCAGGCCGCCGGGCCAGTCGCCACAACGCGTCCCCCCGCCGCACGCGCCAGCCGTCGCACGGCCTCGGCCGCAGGAACACGCGCGTCGAGCGCGGGCACCGCGCGGCGCGCGAGCTTGGGGTCGACAATGACGACACTCGCCCCCGTCTGGCGCGCAATCGCGATGGCCGCCTGCGAGGCGCTACCGGCCTGAGTGTGGACACGGGCTTTCCGCTCCCGCGCGACAGCGGAAACGGGCCATACGCTGCCCAGCACCAGGACAGCACCCAGGGAAAGGCTCAGAACCTGGCGCATGGCTCAGCGGGGACCCAGGCTCCATCCTGCGCCTTCGCGCACAACACCAAGGCCGAGCAGCGCGCCGAGCGATTGCGGATCGTTGCGGATAGGTTCGATCTGCAAGGATCCCGAAACCGTGCGCCCGCGCGCCTCAGGGCGCACCGAAAACGCGATTCCCGTCGCGCGGGTCAGATCGGAGGCCACATCGCCCAGCGGGGCATCGACGAAGGTCAGGCGTCCCGCCCGCCATTCCCCGACTTGTTCGGGCGCAATCGCGGCCAGTTCGAAACGATCCTCCCCGGCCGCCCGGGTCAGGACCTGTCCGGGCTTCACCCGGACCTTCTCGCGCTCGGGATTGACCTCGACCTCGCCCTCGGACACGGCGACCCGCAACGTCCCGTTCACGTGCCGCACGTCGAAGACGGTGCCGATGTCGCGCAGCCGCTCTTCGCCCACGGCGACTTCAAAGGGCGCGTCGGGATCGTGGCGCACCGAGAACAGCGCCTGTCCCTGCTCCAGCCGAACGAAGCGTGCGTTGCCCTGCTCCATCGCAAGGCGGGTATCCCCGCCCAGCGTCACGGTCGTCTCGCCGCCCAGGCGCACGGTGCGCGTCTCGCCAGCTGCGGTGGCCACCTCGTAGGTAGCCGGGCCGCTCTCGTGCCAGAGGCCGATCCCGGCCACGAGCGCCACACTGGCCGCGAGCGCGCCTGCCAGCCAGCGCCGACGCGGTACGGGAGCGTAGCTTTTCAGCGTGTCGTCGACAAAGGCCGCGTTGCCCTCGGCCTCGTCCGGCGAGGCGATGGCGGGCTCGGTATCGTTGGCAGGGCTGGCCCGTGCCAGGAGCTCAGCGCCGTCCAGCGCCGCCGCGCAGGCCGCATCATAGGCCTCGCCATGCGCCGAATCCCGCTCCAGCCAGGTGGTAAAGCTCTCCCAGTCATAAAAACCGGGGTCCTGTGTCCGCACCGCCCAGTCGAGGGCCTGCGCGCGGATCGTCTCGTCAATGGGCACCACACGTTCCTTTCATGACGCAGACGGAGACATCGGCCCGCAGCCTCATGGCTCCTCTCCTTCGCCGTGCCGTTTCCATTCGTCCAGAGCGCGGTAGGCCTTGCGCAGATCGCCCTCGACCGTGCTGAGACTGATGCCCACTTCGCGGGCGACGTCCTTCTGCGCCATGCCCTCCACCCGGTGGAGGCGAAAGACCCGGGCGACCCGCGCGCCAAGGCCATCGAGCATCGCCAGCACGCGCGCGGCCTCGCGCGCGGCAAAGACCTCGCGCTCGGCCGAGGGGTGGGGCGAGGCTTCCCCGCTCAGCGTCTGCGCCGCGCTCCATTCGCGCTCACGCGCCTGGGCCTTCTGCTGCGAGCGATAGCGGTCGATCATCAGCGAGTTCGCCACCGAATGCAGGTAGGCCAAGGGCGCCGCCACCGGCCCACTTTCGCGCGTGCTCACGCGCAGCCAGACCTCGTGCAGGATGTCCTCGGCCGCCTCGCCCGCGCCGCGCGCGCGCAGGAAGCGCAGCAAGGTCTCGCGGTGCGCAAGGAAGGCGGCTTCAAGGCCCGATGGCGGCGTGGTCTCAGACATCCCGGTTCATTCGTTCAGATCGCCTGAGTGCTAGACGCTAACCCTGACAAGGGAAAGCACCAAGACCCTGCCCGCTCCATTCCGGTTCACCTGTCCCCACCCGGACGCGCCCCCACAGAGGGCTCGCCGCTGGTGGAGGAAAGACGAATGATGAAGGTCGTCGGCTCCACCTTCGGGCGGTAGCGCGCGAGAGGCTTACCCTCCTCGCTCCACTGTGTGTCGCCGCCCAGCCCCCACTGCGCCGCATCGACCAGCAGCGTGCCGTGATCGTGGGGCCGGATGTCGCTCGACTTCCAGGTGCCGGGCGCGCGGCGGTAGAGGTCGGAATAGGGGAACGCGAGCGCGTTCATCATCAGCGGCCGATCTCCCGCGACGCGCAGAGCCCGCCCCTGACCGCTCAACGTCATCCAGCGCACGTCAGTCTTGTTGCCCGTCTCCTGCGGGCGAATGTAGTCGTGGTCCTGGTCGGCAAGCGCGCCGCGCCACAAGCCAATCGGGGCCGAGCTCTTGCGATCGACATAGCTTTCGTGCGGTCCGCGCCCATACCACTCGACCGTATCCATGGCCTCGGGCAGTGCGAACTTCACGCCGATGCGGAAAGGCGGCGGCAGGTCCTTTGCGACCGGCTCGAAATGGGCCGTGAGGCGTACGCTCCCGTCCCCGGCCATGCGGTAGCGGTTGGTGAAGGTTGCCTGCCCCTCGCCCAGCGTGAACGTGACGGCGACCTCTCGCGCGCCATCCATTGCGCGCTCAATCTGCAAGTCGGACACCGAACGGGTCTCGCTCAGGGTCTTCCAGACGGCGAGCTGGTCTCCGGTGCGCGTACCGACATTGCTGTCGGTCAGCGCGCGCCAGAAATAGGGCTCGCCCCCTTCGGCAAGCGTCTTGCCCTTGGCATCGAAATTGCGGATGAGGCCCGTCTTGCGGCTGATCGCAAGCGAACTGCCCGCCGCCGAAAGGATGACCTCTTCGCCCTCGTCCGACAGGGACACCGCGCCCGAGGCCTCCTGCGGCAAGGACGGGACCGCACTGTCCAGCGCAAACTGTTCGAAGGCCATGACCTGCCCCGCCTCGACCAGAGGAATCTGCCCCTCGCCCGCCTTGGCCTCCACGGTCACGAAATACTCCGCGTCCGCCTTTCTCGGGTAGCTGCCGAGATTGAGCGCCATCGTGCCGCTCGCGCGCGCCGCGATGTCGGGCGCGGCCAGATCGCCGGTTGCGACGTCCACGCCGTTTTCCTGCAAGGCCCAGGTGAAGCGGTAACCGGAGAGGTCGGCGAAGTCCTGCCGGTTGTGGACCCTCAGCGTACCGCCCGAAAGGTCAAGGTCGGAGAAGGCTACCGGCGCATAGGCCTTGCGCAGTTCGTACAAGGCCGGGTTGGGCGTGCGGTCGGACTGGATGATCCCGTCGCCGAACTCGATGTCGCCGCCCGGGTTGGGGCCGTACTCGCTGCCATCCGCCCAGTAGCGGGTGCCATCTTCGGTGGTGCCGAACATCGACTGGTCGACCCAGTCCCAGATGAAGCCGCCCTGCAAGGTTTCGGGGTGAGCGTGGATCGTGTCCCAGTACTCGGTCAGATTGCCACCCGAATTGCCCATCATGTGCGCGTATTCGCACTGGATCATGGGCTGGCCGTAGGACCAGTTGGTCGCGTAGTCGGCCATCTTCGCGGCCGGATCGTACATCGGCGCATAGATGTCCGCATACCAGTTGGGGCGGTGATCGCCGAAGGGCAGCGGACCCCAGCCAAGATAGCTGATGAGGCGGCTCGGATCGCGTTCCCGCGTGGCCTTGGCCGCCTCCTCGAAGGTCGGGCCTATTCCTGCCTCATTGCCCAAGGACCAGAACAGGATCGAGGGGTGGTTCTTGTCGCGCTCGACCATATTGGCAACGCGCGCCAAGTGCGCCGCCTTCCACGCCGGATCGAAGCCGATCTGGTACTTGGCGCGCTCCTCGGGATGGCGGTTGCCATAGTCCATGTACTGGTGGCTCTCGATGTTGGCCTCGTCCATGACGTAGAGGCCATAGCGGTCCGCCAGCTCGTAGATGTAGGGATCGTTGGGATAATGCGCGGCGCGGATGGCGTTGACGTTGTTCGCCTTCATCAGTTCGACGTCGCGCTCCATCGAGGCGCGCGAGATGACGTGGAAGGTTTCGGGATCGTGCTCGTGGCGGTTCACGCCCTTGATCGTGATGGGCTTGCCGTTGACCGCGACCTGGCCGTTGAGCACCTCGACCGTGCGAAAGCCGATCCGGGTCGGCGTAGCCTGGAGAAGCGCGCCGCGATCATCGAAGAGTTCAACGAGCAGCGTGTAGAGGTTGGGCGTTTCCGCGCTCCAGCGGCGCACGTCGGGGATCTCGCCGGACAGCGTTACGCGTTGCTCGGTGTCTGTCTTCGCCAGCTTCGCCTCACGCGTCAGCACGGTGTCCTCGCCGTCGAGCAGGGTGATCCGCGCGCGCGCCGCTGTGCCCGGCGTCAAGGCGAGGTCCACGGCCAGTTCGCCGGTGCGGTAGGCGGCGTCGAGCCCGGCGTGCGCGAAGACGTCGCGCACCCGGCGCGTGGGCACCGCCTTCAGGTAGACCGACCGCTCGATCCCCGAGACGCGCCAGAAGTCCTGATCTTCCAGGTAGGAGCCGTCCGACCAGCGAAAGACCTGGATCGCGATGGTGTTCGCGCCCGGCTTCAGGGCAGAGGTCACGTCGAACTCGGAGGGCAGCTTGCTGTCCTGCGCATAGCCCACCTTCTGCCCGTTCACCCACACGTAGTAGGCCGAGCCGGCCGCCCCGATGTGCAGGATCACCTGCTCGTCCCCGCTCCAGCTTTGCGGGAGGGTGAAATCGCGCCGGTAGGAGCCCACCGGGTTGGTCTCGTGCGGGATCAGCGGGCGGTTGGCCGGGAAGGGATAGATCCAGTTGTTGTAGCGCGCCTGCCCGAAACCTTCGGCCTGCCAGTCCGCAGGCACGGCGATGTCCTTCCAGTCCGACACATCGAAGCCGGGGCGCTCGAAACCTTCGGGGAGCGCATCGGCGCTGGGCGAGAAGGCGAACTTCCAGATTCCATCGAGGCTGAGATAGCGATCCGAGCCTTGCGGATCGCCTTCGAGCGCCTTGGCACGGCTTTCATAGGGAAAACCCGTAGAACTGGCGGGAAGCGTCCCTTGCGCGAAGACCGCCGGGTTCTCCCAGTCGGGCCGCGAAGGATCGATCTGCACGGCTTGCACCTGCAACTCCGCACCCTTGGCGGGCACTCCTGCCAGAAGCGTCGCTAACGCACCAAGGCCAATGCCTGCCCTCACGCTGCGCGCCGTTTTCCTCGCGCGAACGCCCTCACCCATCATAGTCAATCCTGTCCCGCTTCTTTGGTGCGCGAAGGCCATCTTGGCGCCTCACCCATTTCCCTCGTCTCTGACCGTTCAAGCGCCCGCATCTATTGCGGCGTCGTGAGCAATTGTGGCCCGGCGCCTTCTTCTCCAAGGACATCATCGGGATTGCGCAAAGGGCAATCTTTCAAGGAAAGACAGCCACATCCGATGCACGAGCCAAGCTGATCGCGCAACTGCGTCAAAGCCGTGATCCGCTCGTCCAACATCGCGTGCCAGTCCTGACTGATCTTCGCCCATTCGTCCACCGTGATCGGCGTCGCGGGAAAGCGATCGAGGTGCTGCTTGATGATCGAGAGTGAAACCCCGGCCTTCTGCGCGACGCGGATTATCGCGATCCGGCGCAAGGTGCCACGGGCATAGCGCCGCTGATTGCCGCTTGTGCGCCAACCTTCGATCAGGTTCTTCTTTTCGTAGAAATGGATCGTGGAGACCGCAACCCCGCTACGGCGGGCCAACTCCCCGACACTTAGCGCTTTTTCCCGATTGACCGGCATCGCTCCAACCTCTCCACTTGCATTCGCTGCAAGAGGCAGCGGTCCGTGCGATCCACGAAGTGCCACAGATAGTGCTTGACCTCAACCATTGTTGAGGTTGTACGTGAAGTGTCGGATCGCCCCACAAGGGGCACCAGTCAGCGCAACTCGAGCGTCCGGAGCCGACATGAATTCTTCGCCTGCAAACCTGCCGAAAACCTGGAAAAGGGCGGCCCCTGTCTCGACCGCCCGCATGGGGAGGCTGGCATGAGCGAATCGCAAACCGGCCCCGAATCGCAGGCGGAAGCGCAAGGCCCGGAACGCGCAAGCGCCTCGCCGCGCCGCACGCGGGCCATCATTCTCACCGTGCTCGTGCTGGTGGTTCTGATGGCCGCGCTGTATGGCTGGCGGACCTGGCGCATGGGCGGCGGCGCAGGCTGGCCGCAGCAGGCGACGCCGGTCACCGCGACCGTCCTTGCCGCGCGGACCGTGCCCGATACGATGGACGTCGTCGGCTCGCTCAGCGCGGTGCGCGAAGTCACGCTGGCGCCGGAAACGAGCGGCCGCGTCTCGGGCCTTCACTTCCGCGCCGGGCAGCACGTGGGCGCCAATGCACTGATCGTCCAGCTCTATGATGGCCCGGAAAAGGCCGATCTGGCCGCAGCCCGCGCCCGCGCGGACTTTGCCGCGCTTCAGCTCAAGCGCTCGGAAGAACTGGCACCGACAGGCGCGGAGCCGCGCGAAGTTCTCCAGCAGCGCCGCGCCGAACTGGCGCAGGCCCGCGCCGAGGTTGGCCAGATCGAAGCGCGCCTGCGCCAGAAGCAGGTGCGCGCGCCCTTTTCCGGCAAGCTTGGCATTCGCCGCGTGAACCCGGGCCAGTACATGAACCCGGGCGATCCGGTTGCCACGCTGACCGCGCTCGACCGCCTCTACGTCGACTTCACCCTGCCCCAGCAGGACCTGGGGCGCCTGGGCGACGGGGCCAGCCTGACGCTGACCAGCGATGCCTGGCCCGGGCGCACCTTCACCGCGCGTATCTCCACCATCGAGCCGCAGGTGAGCAAGGACACGCGCAACGTGACCGCGCAGGCCGTGCTCGCCAATCCCGACGGCGCGCTGCGCCCGGGCATGTACGTCTCGGTCGCGTTGAAGCTGGGGGAACAGGACGACGCGCTCGTCCTTCCCGTCACCGCGATCCAGACCTCGGCGCAGGGCGACAGCGTGATCGTTATTCGCGGCGAGAACGCGCGCAAGGGCGGCAAAGCGGAGATCGTGCCCATCACCACCGGCCGCCGCATGGGCGACGAAGTGGTCGTGACCGGCAAGCTTGCACCCGGCGACGTCGTTGTTGCGCAAGGCCAGCTGCGCGTGCAGCCGGGCAGCGAAGTGACCGTCGCGCAGTTGATCGGCAGCGAGGCCACCAAGACCCCTGCCCCGGCAAAGGCTGACAACGCCGATGCAGGAGCGCGGTAAGATGCGCTTCACCGACCTGTTCATCCGCCGCCCCATCGCGGCCATCGTGGTCAGCCTGCTGATCCTGCTGGTAGGTATCTCCGCCGTCTTCGGGCTGCAGATCCGCCAATACCCGCGCATGGAAAGCGCCACGATCACCATCGACACCCAGCTTCCCGGCGCCACGCAGGACGTCATGCAGGGCTTCGTCACCACCCCCATCGCGCAGGAGATCGCAACCGCCAGCGGAATCGAGTACCTCTCCTCCACTTCCACCTCGGGCAAGAGCCATATCGCAGCCAAGCTGGTGCTGAACGCGGACGCGGACCGTTCGATGACCGAGATCCTCTCCAAGGTGCAGCAGGTGAAGTACCGCCTGCCCGAAGGGGCCTTCGACCCGGTCATTTCCAAGATCACCGACGGCGCCTCGGCGGTGCAGTACATCAGCTTCACCAGCCCGACGCTGGCCCCTTCGCAGATCAACGACTTCGTGACCCGCGTTGCACGCCCTCTGCTGACCTCGGTTCCGGGCGTTGCCTCGGTCGAGATCAACGGCGGGGCCCCGCTGGCCATGCGCATCTGGGTCGATCCCGACAAGCTCGCCGGACGCGGCATGACGGCGGGCGACATTGCGACGGCGCTGCGCGCCAACAACGTCCAGGCCGCCCCCGGCCAGCTCAAGGGCAGCGCGACCGCCATCAACATCACCGCCGAGACGGACCTTCGCAGCGCAGCCTCGTTCCGCGACATGGTGGTCAAGACCGGGCCGGATGGCATCGTGCGCCTGGGCGACGTCGCCACGGTCGAACTGGGCGGCCAGAACTACGACGATGCCGCGATGGGGGCGGGCAAGGACGCGATCCTGCTGCCGATTTCGCCTACGCCCGACGGCAACCCGCTCGAGATCGTCGATGCGGTCAACGAACTCCTGCCCCAGCTCGAGCGCATGGCGCCTCCGGGTATGGAAATCAAATCGATGTTCGACCGCGCGCGCTTCGTCGATGCCTCGATCGAGGAAGTCGAGCACACCCTCATCGAGGCGGTCATCATCGTGATCGTCGTCATCTTCCTGTTCCTCGGCACCTTCCGGGCCGTCATCATCCCTATCGTCACCATTCCGCTCTCGCTGCTGGGAACAGCCGCGCTGATGCTGCTCTTCGGTTTTTCGCTCAACCTCCTCACCCTTCTTGCGATGGTCCTTGCCATCGGCCTTGTGGTCGATGACGCCATCGTCGTGGTCGAGAACATCCACCGCCACATCGAGGAAGGTCTTTCCCCCATCAACGCGGCGCTCAAAGGCGCGCGTGAGATCGTGGGGCCGGTCATCGCCATGACCATCACCCTTGCCGCCGTCTATGCGCCCATCGGGCTCATGGGCGGCCTGACCGGCGCGCTCTTCCGCGAGTTCGCCTTTACCCTTGCCGGATCGGTGATCGTCTCGGGCGTCGTGGCCCTGACGCTCTCGCCGATGATGAGCAGCCGTCTCCTCCACAACAAGATGGGCGAGAGCCGCCTGGAAAAGACCATCGAGCGTTCGATGCACGGTCTCACCCACCGCTACGAGCGGCTACTCGGCAAGACGCTGGTCAACCGCGCGGCGGTTCTCGTCGCGGGGGCGGCGATCCTGGCGGCAAGCGTCGTCTTCTTCCTGGGCGCCAAGCGCGAACTCGCGCCGCCCGAGGACATGGGCTACGTCTTCGTCCAGACCAAGGGCCCGCAGTACGCCAGCGTCGACTACACCGTGCGCTTCTCCAAGCAGGTCGAAGCCCTGTTCCACGACCTGCCCGAGTTCGACGGCAGCTTCTACGCGATGGGCGGCGCGCAAGGCGCCAACATCGGCTTTGGCGGCATCATCCTTTCGCCCTGGGCTGAGCGTGAAAGAACCGCCGAGGACGTGCAGCAGGAACTGGCGGGCAAGACCGCCGGCGTCACCGGCGTCACCTCCACCGTCTTCCAGGACAGCCCGCTCCCCGCGGGCAGTGGCGGCCTCCCCGTGCAGATGGTGATCCGCTCGCCCGACGATTTCGCCGCGATCAACCGCACGCTCGACCAGCTCAAGGGCGCGGCCTGGCAGAGCGGCCTGTTCGCCTTCGTCGATGCCGACCTCGCCTTCGACAGCCAGCAGGCGCACATCACGGTGGACCGCGACAAGGCGGGCGACATGGGCATCCCCATGTCGGAAATCGCCGACACACTGGCGCTGATGGTGGGCGAGAACTACGTCAACCGCTTCAACTGGCACGACCGCTCCTACGACGTGATCACGCAGGTCCCGCGCGGCGAGCGCGCCACCCCCGGGGATCTGGGCGGCTACTACGTGCGCACCGGATCGGGCGATCTTGTCCCCCTTTCCACCGTCGCCAAGGTCGAGATCGAGCCCCAGCCCAACCTCCTGCCCCAGTTCAACCAGATGAACTCGGCGACAATGTCGGCCGTGCTCATGCCCGGCGTGACGATGGGACAGGCGGTCGCCTTCCTGCAGGCGCAGGACCTGCCCGAGGGCACCAGCGTCGACTGGCTCTCGAACAGCCGCCAGTACGTCCAGGAGGGCAACCAGCTGACGGTCTCCTTCGCCTTTGCGCTGGTGGTCATCTTCCTGGTGCTCGCCGCCCAGTTCGAGAGCTTCCGCGATCCGCTGGTGATCCTCGTCACCGTGCCGCTGGCGATCTCGGGCGCGCTTCTGCCGCTGTTCCTGGGCTTTGCCACGCTCAACATCTACACGCAGATCGGCCTTGTCACCCTGATCGGGCTCATCACCAAGCACGGCATCCTGATGGTGTCCTTCGCCAACCAGATGCAGCGCGACGAAGGCTGGAGCCGTCATGAGGCCATTGCCCACGCCGCCGCGGTACGTATGCGCCCGGTGCTGATGACGACTGCGGCGATGGTGGCGGGCCTGGTGCCCCTGCTCTTCGCCTCGGGCGCAGGCGCGGCCAGCCGCTTTGCCATCGGCATCGTGGTGGTCATGGGCATGCTCATCGGCACGCTCTTCACGCTCTTCGTTCTTCCCACCATCTACACCCTGCTGGCGGGCGATCACCGCGCCCACGCGCCGGAGGAAGACGACACCTCCGAAACCGACGCCGCCCCGCGTGAAGGGAGCCTTTCCCATGCCTGACACCCCCACCCCGCCCCGGCGCACCGGGAGACGCCTCACGGCTCTCCTGGCGCCTCTTCTCGTTGGCGCCTGCGCCGTGGGACCGGACTATACCGCGCCCGTAACGCCGCCCCCCGCGGCAGGGGATTTCGTCACCACCGATGCCCGCTTCGATGCCGCAGCGCCGCTGCCGGACGACTGGTGGCACCTCTACAAGGACCCGGTCCTCGACGCCCTGGTCGAACAGGCGCTGGCGGCCAACACGGACTTGCGCGTGGCCAACGCCAACCTGGCCCGCGCGCAGGCCGTCCTGTCGGAAAGCCGCGCCGCGCGGCTCCCCACCACCAACCTCAATGGTGGCCTCTCCTGGGGCGATGCCGTGCAGTTTGGAGGCGGAGGCCAGGGGGGCGGAGGCGGCCAGGGGGGCGGAGGCTTTGCCAACCTTGGTGAGACGCAGGTCACGACCAACGGCAACGCCAGCCTTGCCTGGGAGGCGGACCTGTTCGGCCGCGTCTCCCGCTCCATCGAGGCAGCGCGCGCGGATGCCGCCGCCATTGAGGCCGCCCGCGATGGCGTACGCGTGCTGGTCGCGGCCGAGACCACCCGCGCCTACCTCCAAACCTGCACCCAAGGGCAGGCACTGGACGTCGCGCGCCAGTCCGTCGAGACCACGCGGCGTACGCTTGAACTGACGCAGGCGCTGGAACGCGCCGGCTCAGTCGGCAAGGCGGACTTGGAACGCGCCGGGAGCGCCCACGCATCTGCACGCGCCGCGCTTCCCACCATCGAGGCCGGGCGCCGCGTCGCTCTGTTCGAGCTGGCCGCCCTGCTTGGCCAGACCCCGGATTCCGTCCCTCAGGCAGCGCGGTCCTGTTCCGCCCCCCCATCCCCCGGGGCCGCGCTACCGGTCGGCGACGGCGCCGCGCTTCTGCGGCGCCGTCCCGACTTGCGCGAAGCCGAACGCAACTTGGCTGCCGAGACCGCGCGGATCGGCGTTGCCACCGCGGACCTTTACCCGCGCATCTCGCTGGGCGGCTCGGGCAATTTCCTGCGCAACGACATGATCAAGGGGAGCGACTCGTTTTCCTTTGGCCTGGGGCCCCTGATCAGCTGGACCTTTCCCGATTTCGGCGCGGCCCACGCCCGGATACGGCAGGCCGAAGCGCAGAGTGATGCCGCGCTCGCCCAGTTCGACGGGCAGGTCCTGACCGCGCTCAAGGAAGTCGAACAGGGCCTCTCGCGCGTCGCGGGCGGGGAAGCGCAGATGGCGGATCTGGACGAGGCTGAAGCCCGTGCCGAACGCGCCTGGCAACTGACGCAGCAACGTCAACGGGCGGGCTCTTCCTCGGCGCTGGACGTGCTGGCAGCGCAAGCCGATCTGCTCGCCGCGCGCCGGGCCGTGGTGGAGGCGCGCGCGCAGCTCGCATCGGACCGGGTCGACCTGTTCAAGGCGCTGGGCGGAGGCTGGCAGACGCCGCCCTCCTCCTGATCCAACCGCCACGGAACACACGAAAAGGGCCGCTCCCCCATCGGGAAGCGGCCCTTTCTCGTAAGCGCTGCGCGCGAGCGGCTTACTTCAGGTTGTCGTTGAAGAAACTCTCGATTGCATCGAAGGGGATCACATCGGTCTTGTCGTAGAGGTCGACGTGGTTGGCGCCCGGGACGACATGAAGCTTGATGTTGTCGTCGTTCGCCACGTCCTCGCTGAAGTAGGCCGAGTGCGCCTCTTCGCCGATGACCAGAAGCGCCTTGCGCGGCGCGATCCAGTCGATCTTGTCGAGCAGCGGGAAGTTCATGAACGAGGGACCGCTGGTCATCGTGAACTGCGCGATCGAGTTGGGGTGATAGCCGCGCGGACGCGAGTAGAATTCCCCGAACTCGGTACCGACCGGGTTGTTCTCCGGATCGAGTTCAAGCAGCGCGCCTCGCGGGGTCAGCGTGGCGGGTTCGCCTTCGAATTCGGCGTAGCGGTGCTCGGCGATCTGCGCGAGCTGGGCCTTACGATCCTCCTCGCTCAGCGAGCCGCCAAAGCCCTCGGCGTGCATGCGCGAGATGTCGTACATGCTGGCCGTCGCGATGGCTTTGATGCGCGGGTCGACCGACGCAGCGCTCAGCGCGAAGCCGCCGCTGCCGCAGATGCCGAGCGCACCGATCTTCTCGCGGTCCACGAATTCACGCGTGCCCAGGAAATCGACGGCCGCGTGGAAGTCTTCCACGAACACGTCGGGCGAGGACAGGTGGCGGGTCTCGCCGCCGCTATAGCCGTTGTACGAAGGGTCGAAGGTCAGCACCACGAAGCCACGCTGCGCGAGCTCGTTGGCGTAGACGCCCGGACCCTGCTCCTTCACGCCGCCATAGGGCGCGCCAATGACAAGCGCGGGAGCGGGCGTGGTCTCGTCGAAATCGACGGCGGTGTAGAGATCGGCCGAGATCGTGATGCCATAACGCGTCAGGTAGCTGACGGGCGTGCGCACGACGTTGTCGCTGAGGTCGAAAATGTAGTTGTCGGCAAGTGCCATGGGAAATTCCTTTTCTGGTCGGGACGGGCGCGCACCGGCCTGTGCGGTCCTCGTGCGCGCCCTGCCGTTCAGCCCCGGTGCGACCCGAGGGG